>JAJNDL010000134.1 GCA_021156385.1 Moraxellaceae bacterium
CCCGCAACGCCATCGACAAGGGCCGTGGTTCGGAGTTCGCGGTCTGGGGCGTGCACGTCGGCTACCTGCTGCTGTCGCTCCTACTCCTCGGCTCGGAACGCCTGCGGCTCTGGCATCGGCAGTGGCGGGACACCCGGGAGGCCCGCGCATGAAGCGGCTGTCGTCCTATGTCTCGCGCACCGTGCTGGGCGCCATGCTGCTGGTGCTGGTGCTGCTGCTCGGCCTGGAAATGGTGTTCTCCTTCCTGGGCGAGCTCGAGGAGCTGAAGGGCAAGTACACGGCCACGGAGGCCCTGGTCTATATCGGGCTGACCGCGCCGCAGCGCTTGTACGACATGCTGCCCATTGCCGCGCTCATCGGCGGCATCGTCGGCCTGGGCATGCTGGCCACCGCGTCCGAGCTCACCGTGATGCGCGCGGCCGGAGTCAGCATCCGCCGCATCGTGTGGTGGGTGGTGCGGCCGGCGCTGGTGCTGATCGTACTGGGCCTGCTGCTCGGCCAGTACGTGGTGCCGCATACGCAGGAGATCGCAGAGAAGCGACGTGCGCTGGCGCTGGAGCAGACCTATCTCGCAGGCTGGCTGAACAGCTACTGGCACCGCGAGGGACAGGACCTGGTGCGCATCGGTCGCGTCGAGCCGGACGGCAAGCTCTTCGACATGGTGTTCTTCCGCCTGTCGCCGGAAGGACGGCTCGAGGCCGGTACGCGCATCGAGCGTGGCTACTACATCCCGGCCGAAGGTGGCTGGCGCCTGCTCAACCTGCGCGAGACGCAGCTGCGTCCCGATGGCAGCACCGGAGTGGTCGCCACGCCGGAACGGCTTTGGCAGAGCCGGCTGACGCCGGAATTCCTCAGTCTCGTGACCATGGAGCCGGAAACGCTGTCGCTGACCCGCCTCTATCGCTATGCCAGCTACATGAAGCAGCAAGGCCTGGATTCGGCGGCATACTTCCTCGAATTCTGGAAAAAGGCGCTGGCGCCTTTCGCCACGCTGTCCATGGTGCTGATCGCCTGCTCCTTCATCTTCGGGCCGCTGCGTTCGGTGACCATGGGGCTGCGCATCCTGGCGGGTGTGATGGCCGGACTGCTGTTCCGCTACATCCAGGACTTCCTCGGCTACGTCAGCCTGATCTACGACTTTTCTCCCGTGCTGGCAGCCGGTCTGCCGATTGCCGTCTGCCTGTTGCTCGGGGGCGTTGCCCTCAGCCGTGTGCGCTAGTTCGGTCCATGCGGCTTTTTGCTTGTAAAAACAAACAGCTCCACGTTAGAGTTCAGGACATTATAAGAAGAGCGCCTGACACAGGTATGCCGTCTTGATCACATGGACCTCGGCTGCAGCCACCGACGTAGGTGGTAAACGCAAGATCAACGAAGATTCGCTGCTGGCCCGCCCCGAGCTTGGACTCTGGGTGGTGGCCGACGGCATGGGCGGCCATGCCGCCGGTGACGTGGCCAGCAACGCCGTCATCCATCCGCTGCAGGCCATAGAGCGTCCGGAATCGCTGCCGGATTTCGTCGATGCGGTGGAAGATGCGCTCATGTCCGTGAACCAGCAGCTGCGCGACTATGCGCGCGACGAGCTTGGTGGCCGCACCGTCGGCAGCACCGTCGTCAGCCTCATTCTTTCCCAGCGTACCGGCGTCTGCCTGTGGGCCGGCGACTCCCGCCTCTACCGCCTGCGCGGGGGACAGCTCACGCGCATTTCACGCGATCATTCCGCTGTGCAGGAAATGGTGGAGTCCGGTGCCATCACCCAGGCCGAGGCCGATCGTCATCCCAAGTCCAACGTCATCACCCGCGCCGTCGGCGGCGGCGAGACGCTGCTCGTGGATGCCGCGGTATTCGCGCCGCAGGCCGGCGACACCTACCTGCTGTGCAGCGACGGCCTCTACAACGAGGTCGACGAGGACAGCATCCGCCGCAAGATGGGGCTGGACCAGGACGAAGCGGCGAAGCGCCTGATCGACGAAGCCCTGCACAATGGCGGCCGCGACAATATCTCGCTGGTCGTCATCAAGGTCATGAGTACGCATTGATGACGGAATACCTCGCCGAGAACGCCCGCCTGCGCCAGCTTTCGCGCCGCTATGCCGATGGCCAGCTCTCGCTCGAGGATTACCGCACGGCGCGCCGCGAGATCATCGAGGCGCTCGAGGCCGGGGAGGTGCAGTCGCAGCAGACGGTTCCCCCCGTACCCGCCCCGCGCCGCGAGCCGGACATGGACTCGACCGACATCCGCCTGCCTGACGACTCCGAAGTTTTCTACAAGACCATGCCGCCCCATGCGCTGTCCTCCGAGCCCGTGCCGGCCAGTGCCGGCGCACCCGCGGCGCCAGGCGAGCAGGCAGGCTGGGACAGCCATACCCGCATACTCGCTGCCGTACTGGGATTTTCCCTGTTGCTTGCGGTAAGCGCCCTGGTTTACGTTTTCGCCCTCTGAAAGTTCCCCGCCCGCGCATGGATGGCGCAACAGTCCGGAAGGCGTCATGAAAGCATCCGTGCCCGCTGAACCCCGCTCGCCTGTCGCGCGCATCCGCACGATAGGCAGCCGTCTCTTCAACAACCGGCGCTCCGTCCTGCGCGACCTCGGGCTCGTCGCACGCAATGCCAGGTCGTTGCCGTGGATCATCTTCCCCATCAAGTCGGAAGACGGCGTGCGGCCGGAGTTCCACCCCGCCAGCTACCAGAGCCGCTGGGAATACATCAGCGTGATCGGCCAGATGCTGCTGCCCGTCGAGCGTGTTTCCGCGTCCGAAGGCACGCGCGTGGTGGTGCCGCCGAATTTCCAGTGGAGCGAGTCCACCAAGCAGTCGAAGTGGTTCTTCCTCAACGGCATCTGCACGGCGCCTTCGATGGCGCTGCTGGAAACCGAGGAGCTGGCGCGCACCTTCCATCGCCCCATCCACCTCATCCATACGCCGACTTACGGCGCGGTGTGGGATCTCTGGGACGCGATCACGGCGCGCACGCTGCGCAAGGACGGCAAGCTTGCCCAGCCGGCCTTCAAGATCGTGCGCAATGCATTGCTCTCGCACGAGCACGTGGTGCTGCTCTGCTATTCGCAGGGCACCATCATCGCCAGCTACATCGTGCGGAAAATCTTCAAGGATCCCGAGCTGCGCAAGCATGCCCACAAGCTCGAGATCTACTGTCTGGCCGGGGTCGCCGACAGCATGCACATGGATTACCAGCTCACCGCCGAGCACGGCCATCCGGTGCCTTACGTCGAGCATTTCGCCAACGGCCAGGATTTCTTTGCGCGCATCGGCGTGCTGTCGCACTACTACTCCACGTCGGGCGCCGTGTTCGTGCGGCCCGAGAAGCGTGGGCACATGCTGACCGACCACTACATCCCCGGCATTGCCCGCGGGGATTACTGCCAGGGCCGCTCGCGCCTCAGCAAGTACGTCGGTGGCCGCATGCCCGGCGACGAAGACTACGTGGCCTTCGACCGCCGCCGTTGAGCGCGCTGGCGTCGACCAATAAAAAAACGCCGCATCTGCGGCGTTTTTTTATTGGTCATTCTTCTCGGCGAACCAGCCGAAGAAGCTGCGCTTCTTGGTGGGCTGGGGAGGCAGGCGCCAGACCCGGGTGCCGGAAATCTGGTCGTGCCAGGCCAGTGCGCCCGGGCTCCACCACGCCCACAGGAAGTTCCCGAGGAAGCCGAGCATCACGCTGATGACGAAAGCCGCGTTGCTGCGCCATCCGAGCAGCGCGATCAGTCCGCATGCGACCGGGAAGAGACAGGCGCCTGCACAGCGCGCGAAGGCATCGCGCCAGTGCGGCAGGGTGCCGTCGCTGCGCAGTACCTGCAGGCGCCAGGTCTGCATGCCCAGGGTCTGACCGGCACGCGTCCAGAAATAGCCGTAGAACAGCCAGGTCACCAGCACCAGCGCAGGAAACAGGATGAATTGCTGGAAAGCCGGGGATACCACGGCGATCTCCTGGTTCCGGGCAGCCTGGTCCGGCGTGCCGAGGGGGACGAGCAGGGCGGTCGTGATCATCCACAGTGCCACCAGCAGCAGCCCGTCATAGACCAGGGCAAACAGACGGACCATGAGGGGGGCTGGAAGCGCCGGAATGCTTTCGGCAGCAGGAGCGACAGGCTGTGCGGGAGCCGGACGGCGTTTCTTGGACATGGAGGGCCTCGTGACAGTCCTCGAGTGGTGCCGAGGGTCGGAATCGAACCGACACGCCCGCAAGGGCAACGGATTTTGAGTCCGCCGCGTCTACCAGTTCCGCCACCCCGGCACAGGGACCGCGCCTGCCGTGAAAGCCGGCAGGCCTGGAGAGGGCGCGATTATAAGGCCCTCCGCCATTACTGCAATGAAAAGCAGGCCGCCGGGCTGCGTCTTGCTATACTCCGCCGCTGTTTTTCGCCTGCCCCAGCCCGCATGAAACTCAGCGACTTCCACTTCGACCTGCCGGACGAGCTCATAGCGCGGCATCCGACCGCCGTGCGTTCGGCCTCGCGTCTCCTGCAGGTGGACGGGCGGAGCGGGGCACGCCGCCACGGCCGTTTCGTCGAGCTGCCGGGTCTGCTGCGCGCCGGCGACCTCCTGGTTTTCAACGACACGCGCGTGATGCCGGCCCGGCTGTTCGGGCACAAGCCGAGCGGCGGCCGCGTCGAGGTCCTGGTGGAGCGTGTCACCGGCACGCACGAGGCGTTGGTCCATGCCCGCGCCAGCAAGGCACCGAAGCCGGGCTCGCTCATCGAATTTGCGCAGGGCGTGCAGGCGGAAATGCTAGGGCGCGCCGACAGCCTGTTCCACCTGCGCTTCTCGGCGCCCGTGATGGCCGTGCTGCAGGCGCAGGGCGAGATGCCCTTGCCGCCCTATATGCAGCGTGCGGCAGAAGGCGGGGACAGCGAGCGCTACCAGACGGTGTACGCACATCCGGACAAGGTGGCCTCGGCAGCCGCACCTACCGCAGGCCTGCACTTCGACGACGCC
>JAJNDL010000135.1 GCA_021156385.1 Moraxellaceae bacterium
GTATTTCTCCGCCACCAAGCTCACCTGGCTGCTCGACAACGTCGAGGGCGCGCGTGAGCGCGCCGAGCGCGGCGAACTCGCCTTCGGCACCATCGACACTTGGCTGCTGTGGAAGCTCACCGGCGGCAAGTCGCACGCCACCGACGCCACCAATGCCTCGCGCACGCTGCTCTTCAACATCGTCGAGCAGAAATGGGACGACGAACTGCTGAAGCTGTTCCGCATCCCGCGCGCGCTGCTGCCGGACGTCTGCGACTCCAGCGACAACTTCGGCCGCACCGTGCCCGACCTGCTCGGCGCTCCCGTGCTGGTGGGCGGCATGGCCGGCGACCAGCAGGCAGCCCTGATCGGCCAGGCCTGCTTCACGCCCGGCATGGTGAAGAGCACCTATGGCACCGGCTGCTTCATGGTGCTGAACACCGGCAGCAAGCTCGTGCGCTCACGCAACCGCCTGCTCTCCACCGTGGCCTATCGCCTCAAGGGCGAGACCACCTACGCCATCGAAGGCAGCATCTTTGTCGCCGGCGCCACCATCCAGTGGCTGCGCGACGGCCTCAAGCTGATCGCCAAGGCCTCGGAAACGGAAAGCATCGCCGAGCGCACCGGCGACACGCATGGCGTCTACCTCGTGCCGGCCTTCACCGGCCTCGGCGCGCCGTACTGGGACCCGCATGCGCGCGGCGCCATCTTCGGCCTGACACGCGACACCGGCATCGACGAAATCGTCACTGCCGGGCTGCAGTCGGTCTGCTACCAGACCCGCGACCTCATGGAGGCCATGCGCCGCGACGGCGCCGACGCCGTGAAGACGCTGCGCATCGACGGCGGCATGGTGGTGAACAACTGGGTGTCACAGCGCCTGGCCGACATCATCGGCGTCGCGGTAGACCGGCCCACGGTGACGGAAACCACCGCACTCGGCGCGGTCTATCTCGCCGGCCTGCAGGTGGGCCTGTTCAAGTCGCTGGAGGAGATCGCCGAGCTGTGGCGTTGCGAGCGCGAGTTTGCACCGGTGATGGACGAAGCGTGCCGCGAGGAGCTGTACCAGGGCTGGCTCGACGCCGTGCGGCGTGTGGCGACGCCTTCCTGACATTTTCTGGTAGCTGCTATTACGGCCCTTTACCTTCTTTTGTCATAGCTGACCGCAGTGCTTTTCGGGCTTGGGGAGGGGTGGGTCCCCGCCCTTCGGCAGGAACCCACCCCTCCCCGAGCCCAATGAATTCCCGTTGTGCCCCGGCAGGTGTCTCGGCCGGTGGCCGCCGGCTCCGCCTCAGATCCACTGCTGAATGAATTTTCCGCATGGCGTTTTCATGCTGCGCTTTGCTCCAGACGTTGCATCTGCCCTGCCGCATACGCCGAGCCGTGAACGGCTTCCTGGCAATTTCCCGTCTCCAATCTGCTGCAGCGGGCTGACGCATTTGCCCTGCCGGCGAGGCGAAGCCGATGACCAACAGAGGGAAGTGAGGCGGAGCCGACGGCCACCGGCCCACGGTTCAGCCCGGGCCCGCGAAAAGCGTTGGGTGATGGGGTGGGGGTGACCCTGCCGAAGGGCGGGGGCACGCCCACCCCAGCGCCCGAACTGCACGGAAGTCAGGTGCAGGAATAGCTCCGGCAAGAAACCTCAATCCCGCCGCAAATGCTCCGACACGGCAATCGGATTGGGATAGTTGAACACCACGATATACGACGAGATCACGAAGGTGAGGATGGCCGTGGCCTCGATCACATGCGCCGCCTCGCGCCCGATGATGCCGAGCGCCACCGCCATGAACGAGATCAGCAGCGAGAACTCGCTGATCTGCCCGAGGCGGAAGCCCACGTCCCAGGCCAGCTTGGGATCCTCGCTGAAGCGCCCGAGCAGCAGGCGGAACACCAGCGGCTTCACCGCCACCACCAGGCCGGTGAGGATGAGCGAGGGCAGCCAGATCTCCGGCAGCAGGCCGGAGTCGAAGCTCGCGCCCAGTGCAAAGAAAAACAGGATGAGGAAGAAGTCGCGCAGCGGCCGCAGCTGCAGCGCCAGGTACTGCGACACCGGATGGCTGGCCAGCGTGATGCCGGCGATGAAGGCGCCGGTTTCGCCGGAGAGCCCGAGCAAGTGCGCGATCTCCGCCACTCCCAGGCACCAGCCGATGGTCATCAGGAAGAGATACTCCTGGAAACGGTCGAAGCGCGCATAGAGCCGGACCAGCACATATTTCACGAACAGCCAGGCGCCGCCCACCAGCACCGGCAGCCCGGCCAGCACCTGCAGCAGCATCATGCTGTCGGTACTGCCCTCGGCCATTGCCGAGAGCGCAATCAGGATGAACAGCGCGATGAAGTCCTGCAGCAGCAGCAGGCCGACCATGAGTTCGCCCATGTGGCGGTGGTGCAGCACCGTGGTCGGCAACAGCTTCAAGCCGATGATGGTCGAGGAGTTGACGAGCGCGAAGCCGATTACCAGGCACTCGTGCCCGGTAAAGCCGAACAGTGCCGGCACCGCATAGCCGATGGCGAAGAACACCAGGCTGGAGAGCACGGTCACCCACGACGCCTGGCGCATCACCGCAAGCAGTGCGGAGGGCTGCAGGTCCAGGCCGAGCAGGAAGAGCAGGAACATGATGCCGACCGAGGCCATCTGCTGCAGCGCCGCGACGTCGGTGACGAGCTTGAAGCCGTAGGGCCCGATCAGCATGCCCAGCACGATGTAGGCCATGAGCAGCGGCTGGCGGCTGTACAGCGCCAGGGTGGCAAGCACGGCCGCGCCGGCGAAGATCAGGAAAAATGCGAAGGACAGCGACTCCATAACCACTCCCTGTGATCCCTCTCCCGTTTTTAGCACATCCCGGGGATGGCGGAGCCGGGCGGCTGCCCCCGGGCGTGGCCGCTCCCCCGCAAACACGGCATAATCGCCGCAGCGCAGGAGTGCACGCGCTGAGCCCACCTCTACAGGGATACAAGCCTACAAATGAGAACTGCCATGCGCTTTCAGGGACTGGCCCTCGGGGCCCTGCTCATCGGTCTGTCCACTGCCGCCACCACCTCCGCCGCCATCGAACTCGACCCCGACATGCTGAGCGGCACCGTCGTCAGCCTCGGCCAGGCCCACAGCCGGCACGACAGCAGCGGCCAGGGCACGGCCTTCATGGCCGAGATCAACCACATCCAGGTCTTCCTGAACGGCGGCGTGGGCCACAAGAGCTTCGACGAGGACACCGTCACCAACGGCTACATCGGCGTCGGCATTTCCGGCCTGCTGCAACTGCAATACGGCGACGGCAGTGATGGCCCCCTCACCCGCATCCGCACCGACATCAACATCTCCCGTTTCATGGACTTCTTCGCCGGCCGCAAGCGCAACCGCTTCAACCAGAGCTTCGGCACGCGCCTCACCTTCAGCTTCGCCGGCGAGGAGTACAAGGACGACAAGCGCTTCGACAATTTCCAGGCCGGTATCGGCCTGATCTTCTGAAGCCGTTGCCCGCCCAATAAAAAAGGCCGCATCTGCGGCCTTTTTTATTGGGCGTACGCCTACTCCGCGCAGCCGTAGCTGGTGCCGGTACCGCACACCGCGCCTTCGCGGATCCAGTTCACGAGCGTGTTGTAGAGGACACGGTCGCCCGGATCGGTGACGTCGATCAACAGGCCGCCGCCATGCGTGAGGCTGGTCGGACGGCGCAGCAGGCGGCTGTTCTCCGGATCGCGGAGGTCGACGCGCTCCATGACGCGCTGGTAGAGCCTGATGCCGTTGCTGTCCACCACGTCGTTTTCATCCCAGTACACCGGAATGCCGGCATAGCCGCCGCTGGCATGGCAGGTCAGGCAACCCTTGGCGCCGAACATCGGGACGATGTCGTTCACGAAGGTGAGCGTGCTCGGCGACGCCATGGAGTTGTCGACGGTATAGGTGACCGTGGTGTCGCTCGAACCCTTGGAGTTGGTGACGGTCAGGCGCAGCACGTAGTCGCCGTCGGTCGGCGCCACCAGTGTCGCCCGAGCGCTGTTGGCGTTAGTGAGCGAGGCGGTGGCCGCCGCACCGATCGGCACGGAACTCACGATCTCCCACTGGTAGGTCTGTGCGAAGTAGCTCGCGCTGCCGTCGAGCTGCGCCGGCGAGGGCAGCATGCGGTCGGCGCCGGGACGCGCCACCGGCAGGCCGGGCTGGATCACCTTGCCGCCCGAGAACAGCGAGGTGTCGCCGAGCGCCGCGGCGAGGATGGACGGCGCGCCGTCCGGGTCTTCCCAGAAGTCCTCCCAGTTGCGCAGGCCGAGCGGCATGATGCCGCGCTTGTATACGTAGTCGGCGATGCGGCTGCGGTAGGCGTAGAACTTCTCGAAGGAGGAGAAGTTGATCGCGATGCCGAGGTTGCCGGCGCTGTCGGGACCGGCGGCCTGGCGGCCCTGCAGCGAGTGGCAGGCCGTGCAGTGCGGGCCGACCACGCGCTTGAACAGGGTCTCGGTGTCGACACCGGCGCCGGGATTGTTGACCTGCTTCCAGCCATCCGGCACGAAGTCGTCGTCGTAGGTACCGTTCACGAAGTCATTGCCGTAGCGACCGGTGACCAGCTCCAGCCCGTAGTCCGCCGCCCACTTGCCCTGGCCGCGGTCGTCGTTGGCGTTCGGGCGGGCCTGCATGTCGAGATAGCTTTCCCGCACGTAGCTGTTGATGGTGCGGATCTTCGGCTCGAGGTCCGTGCGGTGCCAGCCGTCCTGCAGCGAGTACTCGAAGTCGCCGGCGCCAAGGATGTTGTACTTAGCCGAGCGCAGCGCCTGCGCCTGGAAATTGCCGTTCTCGTCCAGCGGCATGGTCTGGCCGCCGTGGCAGGCCCAGCACATGCCGGGCATGTGCTTCACGCCGCGGCCGTCGAGATCGGCCGAGGTGAGGCGGTTGCCGTTCTTGTCGTAGGTGAAGAACTTGGTGATCTTCATGCTGCCATTGGGATTGGCCGGGTCGTCTTCATTC
>JAJNDL010000136.1 GCA_021156385.1 Moraxellaceae bacterium
TCCGGCACGGCCTGTGCCGCTTCCGTTTCAAGCTGCAGCAGCACATCGCCCTGCTTCACGCTCTGCCCCACCTGCACCGCGATGGCGGCAACGGTACCCGCCTGCGGACAGGGCACCTCCATGCTGGCTTTCGAAGACTCCAGCACCACGATGGGCTGCTCGGCACCCACCCGGTCGCCGGGCTTCACCAGGATCTCGATGACATCCGCGGCGTCGGAGCCGATATCGGGAACGAGAACGTCTTGCTGGCTCACGTCGTCACTCCTCAGACCTTCGGCGCCCAGGGCTTGTCGGGATCGATGTTGAAGCGCCTCAGCGCGTCTTCCACCACGCTGCGGCCGATGTCGCCGTCATCCGCCAGTGCGCTGAGCGCGGCAATGACGACGAAGTAGCGGTTGACCTCGAAGAAGTGGCGCAGCTTCTCGCGCGAATCGGAGCGACCGAAGCCATCGGTGCCGAGCGTGTAATAGGTGCGTCCCGGCAGGAAGGCGCGGATCTGCTCGCTATGGATCTTCATGTAGTCCGTCGCGGCAACGATGGGCCCCTTGGTGCCGCGCAGCAGCTGCGTCACCCAGGGTACACGCGGCTCGTCGAGCGGATGCAGGAGGTTCCAGTGCTGCGCCTCCAGCGCCTCCTTGCGGAGCTCGTTCATGCTGGTCGCGCTCCATACGCTGGCGCGGATGCCGAACACCTCGAGCAGGATGTCGGCGGCAGCCTCCACCTCGCGCAGGATGGTGCCGGAACCGATGAGCTGCACGATCTTCGCCGTGGAACTGGGCGCCTCGCGCAGCAGGTAGAGACCACGCACGATGCCTTCCTCGCAGAAAGCGGGCAGCGCCGGCTGCACGTAGTTCTCGTTCATCGTGGTGATGTAATAGAAAACGCTCTCGCCTTCCTTGTACATCCGGCGCAGGCCGTCGCGGACGATCACGGCAAGCTCGTAGCCGTAGGCCGGGTCGTAGGCGACGCAGTTGGGGACCGTGCTGGCCATGAGGTGCGAATGGCCGTCCTCGTGCTGCAGGCCTTCGCCGTTCAGCGTGGTGCGGCCCGAGGTCGCGCCGATCAGGAAGCCGCGCGCCCGGCTGTCGCCGGCGGCCCAGATGAGATCGCCGACGCGCTGGAAGCCGAACATCGAGTAGAAGATGAAGAACGGGATCATCGGCTGGTTGTGCATGCTGTGCGCCGTGCCTGCGGCGATCCATGCGCTCATCGCGCCCGCTTCGTTGATGCCCTCCTCGAGGATCTGGCCCTTCACGTCCTCGCGGTAATACATGATCTGGTTGCGGTCTTCCGGCTCGTAGAGCTGGCCCACGTTCGAATAGATGCCGAGCTGGCGGAACATGCCCTCCATGCCGAAGGTGCGCGCCTCGTCGGGCACGATGGGCACGACGCGCTCGCCGATGCCCTGCGCCTTCACCAGGGCGTTCAGGATGCGCACGAAGGCCATGGTGGTGGAGATGGGCTTGTCGGAACCTTCCAGCACCTGCGCGAAGGCCCCGAGCTCGGGAATCTCCAGCGTGGCGCACTCCGTGCGACGGCACGGCAGGTAGCCGCCCAGCGCCTCGCGCCGCTCGCGCATGTAGCGCAGTTCCGGCGAATCGTCCGCCGGCCGGAAGAACGGCAGGCGCTTGAGTTCCTCGTCGCTGAAGGGAATGTTGAACTTGTCGCGGAACTCCTTCATCGACTCCATGTCGAGCTTCTTGATCTGGTGCGTCTTGTTGGCGGCCTCGCCGGCGCCGGTACCGTAGCCCTTCACCGTCTTGGCGAGAATCACGGTCGGCTGGCCCCTGTGGTTCACGGCGGCGTGATAGGCCGCGTAGACCTTGTAGGGGTCGTGGCCGCCGCGGTTGAGCGCGTAGATGTCCTCGTCAGAAAGATGGTCGACCATCGCTTTCAGCTCGGGGTATTTCCCGAAGAACTTCTCGCGCGTATAGGCGCCGCCGTGCGTCTTGAAAGCCTGGTATTCGCCGTCGACGCACTCCTCCATGCGCTGGCGCAGCACGCCGTTCGCATCGCGCGCCAGCAACGGGTCCCATTTGCGGCCCCAGACCACCTTGATGACATTCCAGCCGGCGCCGCGGAAGATCGATTCGAGGTCCTGGATGATCTTGCCGTTGCCTCGCACCGGGCCGTCGAGGCGCTGCAGGTTGCAGTTGATGACGTAGATCAGGTTGTCGAGCTTCTCGCGGCCGGCGAGGCCGATGGCGCCCAGCGATTCCGGTTCGTCCATCTCGCCGTCGCCGAGGAAGGCCCAGACCTTGCGCCCCTCATCCGGGATGAAGCCACGGTTGATCAGGTACTTCATGAAGTGCGCCTGGTAGATCGACATGATGGGCCCGAGGCCCATCGACACCGTCGGGAACTGCCAGTAGTCGGGCATCAGCCAGGGATGCGGATAGCTGGAGAGGCCGCGGCCGTCGACCTCGCGGCGGAAATTCTCGAGGCGCGATTCCGGCAAGCGTCCCTCGAGAAAGGAACGGGCGTAGATGCCCGGTGCGGAATGGCCCTGGTAGTAGACCAGGTCGCCGCCGAAGCTCGCGTTCGGCGCGCGGAAGAAATGGTTGAAGCCGACGTCGTAGAGCGTGGCGCTGGAGGCGAAGGTGGCGATGTGGCCGCCCAACTCGTCCTCGTTGTCGTTGGCACGCATCACCATCGCCAGCGCGTTCCAGCGGATCAGCGAACGGATGCGCCGCTCCATGAACATGTCGCCGGGCAGCGGTGCCTCGTCCTTGGGATCGATGGTGTTGACGTAGGGCGTGTTGAGGCGGGAGAGATTGACGCCGGAGCGACGCGCGGTCTCCGAAAGCTTTTCCAGCAGGAAGCGCGCGCGGTCTATGCCTTCGCGCTCCACTACCGAAGCGAAGGCCTCGAGCCATTCGCGGGTTTCCTCGGGATCGGCGTCGTCATAGAAGCGTTCTACAGCCATGGCTTTTCCTTGTCGCTTAGCGGAGGAACTCCCGGCCGGCATGCCATCTCGAAGCTACCGCACGCCAATTGCCGGAGGCCGGCCCGGCTTCACACCCGCATCGCGCAGGCTGGTCCCTGAATCACTTTTATCCGTATAAGCGCAGGCCGTGCAATAACTAGAGACTAGCGCGGATTGGGAGCCTTGCGCTTGCGCCAGCTCGCAATTTGCGCACAGACGGGTTCCACTGCAGCCAGCATGTCGGCCGTGGGACGCGTCAGGCGCAGGTCGTCCAGACCCAGCCATTGCTGCCGGCGCACGGCCTCGATCCGCGCAAAGCGGCGCCAGTAAGCGATGCTGCCGGCCGTGTCGGCACGATTGAAGAAGAGCATGTCGGGATTGCGCGGCAGCACGAACTCGGGACTGACCAGGGGCGCCGCGACCGGACCCGGCGGCAGGATATTGTCGGCGCCGCAGAGCGCCAGCGCCTGGCTGAGCAGGTGGCCGCCGTGCAAGCTGTACAGTGGTTGCCGCCATATCTGGTAGAAATAGCGGAGCCGTGGTCCCTTCCCGTAGTCCGCCGCGAGCCGGCGGACCTGCGCGCGGACCTGTGCCGCCTGCTGCCGGCCTGCGGCCTCGTGCCCGCTCAGCTGGCCGAGCTGCTCGAGCTGTCGTGCGATCCCCTCCAGGTCGTTCGCCTCGACGACGAAGACCGCCACGCCCATGCGGCGCAGCTGCGCGATCCAGGCCTGCGGCGTGCCGCCGCCCCAGGCCAAGGCCACGTCCGGCTTCAGGGCCAGCACCCTCTCGTAATTGATGGACGCGGCATCGGAAACAACCGGGAAACCGCTCAGGCTGGTGGCATGCGCACCGCGCTGCTGGTGGTCGTCGCTCACCGCGACGACCTGCCCGCGTGCGCCCAGCACGAGCAGGATATCGGTGAGATGCGGAGCGAGAGTGACGATGCGTTGCGCCGGCGCGGCCAGCTCGAGCGCACGGCCTTCGGCATCGACGAGCCGGATGCCGGCCATGGCCGGCTGCAGGAGGGCGGCCAGCAGGAGCAGCAGCCAGGCCCCGGCGGCCCGGCGGCCCGCCTGCTTCAGGGCCATAGCGTGTGCAGCGCCAGCAACACCACCCATATCACCAGCGCGCGCTGCAGCAGGGCCGCCACCGCCGCCAGCGCATTCACCAGCACGGGGCCCGGCAGGGTTTCTGCCGTGATGCGCAGATCGACCGCCTGGGCCGCCGTGGCGCTCTCGTCGAGCAGCAGCACGGCCGTGATGTCGTTGTCGAGGACATGACGGCGCCAGTGCTGCCAGGTCGCCACGAAATCACCGGCCAGCGCAAAGCTCAGCGCCAGCACGCGCGCCACCGGCCAGTCGGCATAGTGCAGCAGCTTGCGCGCCGCCACGCCGGCCGGCTGTTCGCCGGGCTCGGCGGCAACGCGCAGGAAGTAATAGGCCACCGCAGCCACGGGCGTGAGCAGCAGGAACCAGAACAGCGGCGCGAACAGCTCGCGCAGTTGCTCGGCCAGGAGATCCTTGCGTGCCCGCGCGAATTCCCCCTCGGCAGCGGCCTCGAGCACGGCAGGCTCCGCCTGCGCCAGCAGGCCTGCGCTTTTCTCGTCGGCGGCGAACCAGGCGGCCTGCTCGCGTGCCGCCGTGTCGGGCGTCCTGCGGTCGAGCAGCACCACCAGCATGACCGCCAGCGCCAGCGCGCTCTGCGGCAGCCCGTAGAAAACCCCGTGCAGCGCGACGAAGGCCGCCAGCACGAGCAGGAAGGGCGGCAGCACGATGAAGCCTGCGGTCACCGCGCCGTTCCATCCTTCGCGCAGGCCGCGCGCCAGCCAGGCATCGCGCCAGCGCCGCACCAGGCGCATGACCACGGCCGAGAACTCGCGCCCGAGCCCGGCCTGGCGCAAGCCCAGCGCAATCAGAACCACCAGCAGATTCATTCCGTCTCCTTTTCCGTCGCCAGCAGGCGCTGCAGGAAATTCCAGTCGAAGGCCGGGCCCGGATCGGTCTTGCGCCCGGGCGC
>JAJNDL010000137.1 GCA_021156385.1 Moraxellaceae bacterium
AGCTTGCGCAGGCTCAGGGCCTCGATGCCCTCCTGCTCCATCAGGGCAATCGCTGCCTCGATCATGCCGCGACGCAGGTCGCCATGGTGATAGGACGATTTCGGAGTGCCCTGCTGTATTGACATTAAGTTCCGTCCACGTATCTTAACGCCGTTAAGTTTACCGCCCTAAAGGGACTTTGCGAACCCCAGGAGTACACCAATGACTGCCAGTGCCTTCCCCAACATGCTCAAGCCGCTCGACCTAGGCTTCACCCAGTTGAAGAACCGGGTCGTGATGGGCTCCATGCACACCGGGCTGGAAGACCGCTTCTTCAACTACGGCAAGCTGGCGGCTTATTTTGCCGAGCGTGCGCGTGGCGGAACCGGCTTGGTGATCACCGGGGGCATCTCTCCGAACCGTCGGGGCTGGCTGCTGCCCTTGGCAGGCTCACTCAACCACTATCCCGATGTCGTCAACCATCGTCGGGTCACCAGTGCCGTGCATGCCGAGGGCGGCAAGATCCTCATGCAGATCCTGCACGCGGGCCGTTACGGCTACCACCCGTTCATTGTGTCGGCCTCCGACCGCAAGTCCCCAATCGCCATGTTCAAACCGCGTGCGATGAAGGAAAGCGAAATCCTTTCCACCATCCGGGACTTCGGCCGCTGTGCCCGGCTTGCCAAGCTGGCCGGTTATGACGGCGTGGAAATCATGGGGTCCGAGGGATATTTGCTGAACCAGTTCATCTGCAATCGCACCAACAACCGTACCGACAAATGGGGCGGCAGTGTCGAAAACCGCATGCGTCTGCCGGTGGAAATCGTGAAGCAGGTGCGCAAGGCAGCAGGCCAGGACTTCATCATCTGCTATCGCCTGTCACTGCTGGATCTCGTGGAGGGCGGCAATAGCTGGCAGGAAATCGTCACCATCGCCAAGGCGCTGGAGGCAGCCGGCATCAACATCCTCAACACCGGTATCGGCTGGCACGAAGCACGCATTCCCACCATCGTGACCTCGGTGCCGCGTGCTGCCTTCCGCCAGGTGACGGCCAACATCAAGAAGGAACTCAAGATTCCCGTGATGGCCTCGAATCGCATCAACACGCCCGAGGTGTGCGAGGACATCATCGCCAGCGGCGATGCCGACCTCATTTCTATGGCGCGTCCGCTGCTCGCCGATTCGGAGTTCGTGAACAAGGCCGCAGCCGGCAAGCCGGAAGAGATCAATACCTGCATCGCCTGCAACCAGGGCTGCCTGGACATGACCTTCTCCGGCAAGCGCTCCACCTGCCTGGTGAATCCGCGCGCCTGCTACGAGACCGAACTCGTCTACGTGAAGACCTCGCAGCCGAAGAAAATCGCCGTGGTCGGCGGCGGGATGGCCGGCCTGACTTGCGCGACGGTAGCGGCGGAACGCGGCCATGACGTGACGCTGTTCGAAGCCTCCGACGATGTCGGCGGCCAGTTCACCATGGCCATGAATGTGCCGGGCAAGGAAGAGTTCCAGGAAACCATCCGCTATTATCGCCACCTCCTGAAGAAGACCGGCGTGAAGGTGCAGCTCAACAAGGCTGTATCCGAAGCAGAACTCAGGAATGCCGGCTTCGACGAAGTCATCGTCGCTACCGGCGTCAAGCCGCGCGTGCCGAAAATTCCCGGCATCGACCATCCCAAGGTGCTGTCCTATCCGGACGTGCTGAAGCATGGCAGGAAAGTCGGCCACCGCGTCGCCGTCATCGGTGCTGGCGGCATCGGTATCGACGTCAGTGAATTCCTGCTTGCCGAGCATTCGCCGCAGCCGGTCGATCACTGGATGGATGAATGGGGTGTGGACATCAACTCCGCCGACCCGGGCGGCCTGCGCGCACCCAAGCGCGAGCAGCCGCTGCGCCAGGTCTACCTGCTGCAGCGCTCGGCCGGCAAGAAGATGGGCCAGGGCCCCGGCAAGACGACGGGCTGGGTGCACCGCCTCGCCCTGCAACACCACCAGGTGAAGATGCTGGGTGGGGTCGAATACGTGAAGATCGATGATCTCGGCCTGCACATCCGTGTCGATGGCCAGGACCAGATTCTTGACGTGGACAACATCATCCTCTGCGCTGGCCAGGAATCGGTGCGCGAGCTGCTGCCGGTGGACAGCGAAGGAAAGATCAGCGACAAGCGCTACCACGTCATCGGCGGTGCCAAGCTCGCCGGCGAACTGGACGCCAAGCGTGCCATCAAGGAAGGCGCCGAACTCGGTGCCCGGCTGTAAATCGCATGAAATAAAAAAGGCCGCGTAACGCGGCCTTTTTTATTTTTACAACCGTTACTTCCAGCCGGTGAGCTCGGCGAGAGCCTTGCCCATCTCGGCAGGATTGCGCACCGTCTTCACGCCGGCAGCTTCCAGCGCCGCGAACTTCTCGGCCGCCGTGCCCTTGCCGCCGGAGATGATGGCGCCGGCATGGCCCATGCGCTTGCCCGGGGGCGCGGTGACACCGGCGATGTAAGACACCACCGGCTTGGTCACGTTGGCCTTGATGAAGGCTGCAGCCTCTTCTTCCGCGCTGCCACCGATCTCGCCCACCATGATGATGGCCTCGGTCTGCGGATCGTCCTGGAAGAGCGCCAGCGCGTCGATGAAGGTCGTGCCCGGGATCGGGTCGCCGCCGATGCCGATACAGGTCGACTGGCCGAAGCCGAGGTCCGAGGTCTGCTTCACGGCCTCATAGGTCAGCGTGCCGGAGCGCGACACGATGCCGACCTTGCCCGGCTTGTGGATGTGACCCGGCATGATGCCGATCTTGCATTCACCTGGCGTGATCACGCCCGGGCAATTCGGGCCGATGAGACGCACACCGCCCTTGCGCAGGATGTATTCCTTTACGTAAAGCATGTCGACGGTGGGCACACCCTCGGTGATGCAGACCACGAGCTTTATGCCGGCGTCCACGGCTTCGAGGATGGAGTCTTTGGCAAACGCAGCGGGGACATAAATCACGGACGCGTCGGCACCGGTCTTTTCCACGGCTTCCGCCACGGTGTTGAACACGGGCAGGCCAAGATGGGTAGTACCACCCTTGCCCGGCGTCACGCCACCGACCATCTGGGTGCCGTAGGCGATGGCCTGCTCGGTGTGAAACGTGCCCTGCGAGCCGGTGATGCCCTGGCAGATGACCTTGGTAGCTTTGTTGATCAGTACGCTCATGTCTTACGCTCCCACAGCCTTCACAACGAGATCACCCGCTTCATTGAGCGAGGCCGCCGGCGTGATGTTCAGTCCGCTGTCTTTCAGAATCTGTGCGCCGAGCTCGGCATTGTTGCCTTCGAGGCGCACCACCACGGGTACCTTCACACCCACTTTCTTCACCGCACCGATGATGCCTTCCGCGATCATGTCGCAGCGCACGATGCCGCCGAAGATGTTGACCAGCACGCCTTGCACGGCGTCGTCGGAGAGGATGATCTTGAAGGCTTCGGTCACGCGCTCCTTGGTCGCACCGCCGCCAACGTCGAGAAAGTTGGCAGGCTGGCCACCCTTGAGCTTGATGATGTCCATGGTCGCCATGGCCAGGCCGGCACCATTCACCATGCAGCCGATGTTGCCTTCCAGCGCCACGTAGTTGAGGTCCCACTCCACGGCGCGACGCTCGCGCTCGTCTTCCTGGGAGGGATCGTACATGGCCTTCAGCTTGGGGTGGCGGAAGAGCGCGTTGGAGTCGATCACGATCTTGGCGTCAAGACAGTGCAGGACGCCTTCACTGGTGATCACCAGCGGATTCACTTCCAGCAATGCGAGGTCGAGCTCGGTGAACATCCTGGCGAGCTGGGTGAAGATCTTCACGAACTGCTTCACCTGTTCGTGGTCCAGGCCAAGCTTGTAGCCCAAATCGCGACCCTGATAGGCCTGTGCGCCGATCAGCGGATCGATGATAGCCCGGTGAATCTTCTCCGGCGTTTCATGGGCAACCTTTTCAATCTCCACGCCACCTTCGGTAGAGGCCATGAAGACGATGCGGCGGCTGCCGCGGTCCACGACGGCACCGAGGTACAGCTCCTTGGCGATATCCGTGCAGGACTCGACCAGGATCTTGCTGATGGGCTGACCCTTGGCGGTAGTCTGGTAGGTCACCAGGTTGGTACCCAGCTTGTCTTTCGCGAACTTCTCGACGTCGTCGAGGTTCGTCACCAGCTTCACGCCGCCGGCCTTGCCACGGCCGCCAGCATGCACCTGGGCCTTGACCACCCACTTGTTGCCGCCAATGCGTTCGGCAGCTGCCCGCGCCTCTTCCGGAGTGGAAGCCGCGAAGCCCTTGGAAACCGGCAGACCGTATTCCGCGAAGAGCTGTTTACCTTGGTACTCGTGCAGGTTCATCGTGTGATTACCATTTCGCTGTTACTGACTGGCGCAGGATCGCTGCGCCACCTGTCCCGGAACCCGCGTTGGCCGCCGGGCAACCCCAACAACAAAAAAGTGGGAAGGTTGCCCCGCCCACTTCTCCGCTTATTTCCGTTTGCGCTGGATTGCGTGGATGGCACGGCCATCGACGGAGAGCGCTGCTTCGTGCACCACCTCCGACAGGGTCGGATGGGCGAACGTCATGAGCTGCAGGTCTTCCACGGACGTGCCGAACTCCAGCGCGATCATGCCCTGGTGCACGATGTCGCCGGCATTCGGACCAATCACATGCATGCCGAGCAGGCGGTCGGTGGCTGCATCCGCCACGAACTTCACGAAGCCTTGGGCATCGTTGGCAGCGAGCGCACGACCGTTTACCGCGAAGGCGAACTGCCCGGTTTTCACATCGATGCCTTCGCTTTTGGCCTGCTCTTCGGTCTGGCCCACCCAGGCGATTTCCGGATGGGTATAGATCACGCCGATGATGGTGTCGTAGTTCACCTGGGCATGGTGACCACCGATGATCTCGGCCACCATCATCCCCTCCTCCATCGCCTTGTG
>JAJNDL010000451.1 GCA_021156385.1 Moraxellaceae bacterium
GGGCAAGCCGGACAAGAAGATCTATTCGCTCACCGCGGCGGGCGGCGCCGAGCTGGACCGCCTGCTGGCGCAGGCCGCGGGGCCGACCAAGGTGCGCGATCCGCTCCTGGTGAAGCTCTTTGCCGGCCGCCGTCTCAGCCCTGAAGCGCTGCGCGTAGAGATCGAGACGCATCAAAAAGAGCACGAGCAGACGCTCGCCACCTACCGCATGTTGCAGGAGACGATTGCCGCGCTGCCGGCCAAGCGCCGCGCGCGCTACCGCCATCCGGAGCTGACGCTGCGCCTCGGCATCCGCTTCGAGGAGGCGTGGCTGGCCTGGTGCGAGGGCGCCGGTGCAGACCGAGGGCTTTCCGCCTGCGGGCCGCCGTCGCAGCCACGGACCTCGCCTTCGGGCGGCATGAATGAGCCCTGGCGGGCCGCTCCCGCCGCCGACGCATGCTGACGGTCGCAGGCACGCCACCGCCAGTTCCTCCGGCGCACAGTGGCGGCGCAGCAGGGCCTCGATCTGCGCGGCCATCCTGCTCCCGGCCTGGCGTCCGGCAGAGGTGGCCGCCGGCGCGGCCCGGCGGCGTAAACGGCTGAACTACACTTTTCCGGGGGCCGGTGCCGCGGCCGAACCGGGAGTGGAGAGTCATGGCGACACATGGGGCGAGAGGCTTCGGGCTGCTGGGGACCATCCTGTGCTGCGCTCTCTTTTGCGCGCCACCCGTGTCGGCGGACGACGCGGCCGCGCTGCGCGCCCGGCACGCGGCGCTGCGCCCGCAGCTCGCCAACAATCCCTTCAATCGCCCGCTCCACCTCGAATCCCGCCAGCAGGACGGCACGCTGCAGGGCGACATCTACGCGCAGATCGCGCAGCCCTTTGCCGTGGCCGGCCCGGCGCTGCAGGGCACGGAGCAGTGGTGCGAGATCCTGATCCTGCATCTCAACGTGAAGAGCTGCCGCGCGAACGGCAGCCGGAGCGGCGCCGTCCTGCGCCTGCACATCGGCCGCAAATTCGACCAGCCGCTCGACGATGCGTACCCGGTGCAGTTCGCCTATCGCGTGGCCGCGTCCCGGCCCGACTACCTCAGGGTGGTGCTGGACGCCGACAAGGGCCCCATGAACACCCACGACTACCGCATCGTGCTGGAAGCCGTGCCCCTCGACACCACGCGCAGCTTCCTGCACCTCTCCTACTCATATGCCTATGGCATGTCGGCGCGCGTCGCGATGCGCGGCTACCTCTCCACCATCGGGCGCAACAAGGTGGGCTTCAGCATCGTCAAGCCGAAAGCAAAGGGACGGGACAAATACATCGGCGGCATGCGCGGCGTGGTCGAGCGCAACACCATGCGCTATTACCTCGCGGTCGAGGCCTATCTCGGCGCGCTGTCGGCGCCGCCGGGCGCGCGCGTGGAGAAGCGGCTCAACGACTGGTTCGCCGCCAACGAGCGCTATCCGCTGCAGTTGCACGAGATCGGGCGAGGCAGCAGGGAAATAGGCGCAGGGCCCGGCGCATTTCCGGATGCCGGGCGCGCGGCCGCAATGGTTTCACTCGGTCGCGCCGGCGCCGCGCGGCCTTACTTCTCCGCCAGGGACGCCGGCGCCTGCAGCAGGTGCCGGCCCCACTGCGCCACCATCTCCGCCAGCTCGCGCAGGCGCACCGGCTTGGGCAGGTAATCGTCCATGCCGCAGTCCAGGCATTTCTCGCGATCGCCCTTCAGCGCGCCTGCCGTCATCGCGATCACGGTCATGCGCGCGGCGCTCGCGCTCAGGCCGCTCGCTTCCAGCGCGCGAATGGCGCGGGTGGCGTCGAAGCCATCCATCACCGGCATGTCGCAGTCCATGAAGACGAGGTCGAAGGCCTCGCGCTGCACGGCCGCCACGGCCTCCTCGCCGTCGGCGGCGAGCATCACGCGAAAGCCCAGGCGTTTCAGCATCTCCCTGGCGGTGATCTGGTTGACGGGGTTGTCCTCCACCACGAGCACCTGGCCGGCGAAGCGCGGCATGGCGCCGGCGACCTCCTGCGCCGGCGGCGGCACGGGGCGCGGCAGCTCGGCCACGCGTTCGAAGGGCAGCTCGACACGGAACGTGCTGCCGGTGCCGGGCGTGCTCGTGAGCGTGATGCAGCCGCCCATGTGCTCGGCCAGCGTGCGGCTGATGGCGAGCCCGAGGCCGGTGCCGCCGAAGCGGCGCGTGGTCGAGGCATCGGCCTGCGTGAAGGGCTCGAAGATGCGCTGCTGCGCCGTGGCGTCGATGCCGATGCCGGTGTCGCTGACTTCGAAGACGAGGCGCACCGCCTGGCTGTCGTCCGTGGCCACGTGGCAACGGATGCCGACCTCGCCTGCCGCCGTGAACTTCACGGCATTGGCGAGCAGGTTGAGCAGCACCTGGCGCAGGCGCGCCGGATCGCCGCGCACCGCCGGCGTTGCCTGCGCGGCGACGGTGAGCGCCAGGCCCTTGCGCTGCGCGCGCTCCTGCACCAGCGCCGCCGCCTCGTTCACAACCTGCGCCGGATCGAACACCAGGGGCTCCAGCTCGAGCTGGCCCGACTCGATCTTGGAGAAATCGAGAAAGTCGTTGAGCAGGCAGAGCAGCGTCTCGCCGGACTGGTGGATGAGCTCGAGGTACTGCTGGCGCGCCTCGCCCTGCGGATCGTGCAGCAGCAGGCTGGTGAGCCCGATCAC
>JAJNDL010000138.1 GCA_021156385.1 Moraxellaceae bacterium
GGCGACGAGGTTGCGCTTCTCCAGCTCGCCGTAGACCTGCTCGTAGAGCGCGGGCAGGAACTTCACGTCGAGCGCGGCATAGGCGATCTGGCCCGGCGTCAGCGGCCGCAGCAGCCAGTCGGAGCGTGATTCGTCCTTACGGATCTCGACGCCGATGTTGTCCTGCAGCGCCTTCTGGTAGCCGACCTGCAGGCCCTGCCCGAGGAAGGCCGTGCCGATCTGGGTGTCGACGAGGCCGCGCGGCACGTCGCCGAGCAGGCGGGTCAGCACCTCGATGTCTTCCGAGCAGGCATGCAACAGCTTGCGCGGCTTCTCCGCGAGCAGCAGCGGTTTCAGTGGCGAGAAATCCGTGATGGTGAGCGGGTCGACGAGGTATTCGGTGTCGCCGTCGCCGATCTGGATCAGCGCCAGGCGCGGATGGAAGGTGTCGACGCGCATGAACTCGGTGTCGAGCGCGAGGTGTTCGCGCCCGGCCAGTTCGCCCGCCATGGTGGCGAGCGCGGCGTTGTCCGTGATGTGTACGATGTTCAATCAGAGTCCCAGTTGCTTGGCGATCACTTCGTTCATGATCTCGTGCGTGCCGCCGCCGATGGCGAGGATGCGGTTGTCGCGGTAGAGCCGCTCGACCAGCGTCTCGCGCATGAAGCCCATGCCGCCGAATATCTGTACGGCTTCATAGGTTACATAATCGCTGGTGCGCGTGGCGAAATTCTTGGCCATGGACACCTCCTTCACGGAGGGAATGCCGGCCTGGATGCGCGCGGCCACCCGATAGGTGAACTCGCGGCTGGCTTCCACCTGGGTGGCCATGTCGGCCAGCTTGTGGCGGATCACCTGCATCTTGCCCAGCGGCTTGCCGAAGGCCTCGCGCTCCTTCACGTAGCGCAGGCATTCCTCGAGCGCGAGCTGCGCGGTCATGTTGGCCATGACGGCGAGGTTCAGGCGCTCCATCTGGAAGTTGGTCATGATGACGAAGAAGCCGGCGTTCTCGCCGCCGATGAGGTGGCTCTTCGGCACCTTTACGTCGTCGAAGAAAAGCTCGGCGGTATCGCTCGCCCACCAGCCCATCTTCTTCAGCGGCTGGCCGGTGGTGAAGCCGGGCATGCCCTTCTCCATCAGCAGCAGGCTGATGCCGCCGTAACCCTCGCCGCCGGTGCGTACCGCCACCGTGTAGTAGTCGGCGCGGATGCCGGAGGTGATGAACATCTTGGAGCCGGTGACGCGGTAATGGTCGCCGTCGCTGACGGCACGCGTCCTGATATTGGCGACGTCGGAGCCGCCGGAAGGCTCGGTGATGGCCAGCGCGGCGATCTTGTCGCCGGCCAGCACGCCCGGCACCACGCGCTGCTTCATCTCCTCGCTGCCCCACTTCACGATGGGGGGCAGGCCGATGTCGATGGAACCCAGGCTGGCGACAAGGCCGCCGGAGCCGGAGCGCATCAGCTCCTCGCTGGCGGCGATCTTCATGAAGACGTCGCCCTCGGCGACACCGCCCAGAGCTTCCGGATAGCCGATGCCGGAAATGCCGGCGTCACCGAGGATCTTGTAGAGGTCGCGCGGGAAGGTGCCCGCCTCCTCCCATTCGTTGATATGCGGCGCGATGTGCTCGGCCACGATCTTGCGGATGGTGCGGCGCACTTCCTCGTGCGTGGCGTTGAAATATTCGCTGTAGCTCATGGTTGCTTCCTCGAAGGCCCGCTCCGGTATCCCGGCTGGTCGCGCCGCGGAGACGGGAAAATCCGGCGGCCGGGCCGCACGGACAGACATGTTCCCGCCGGTTGGACGCGGGAACGGCAAGGCCGGCCGCCCTCTCGGGCCAGCCGGCAACTGGCAACGGAGACTACAGGCAGACGTATGGAGGCGGATAGCCGATCGGGCCTTTTTGCCGGCCCGTGGCGCCTTGCGGGCCTAGAGCGCCCGGCGGCCGGCCAGGGCATGGGCCAGGGTGTTGCCGTCGACGAACTCGAGTTCGCCGCCCATGGGCACGCCATGTGCGATGCGGCTGACGACGACATCGGGCTGGTCGCGCAGCGATTCGCGCAGGTAGTGCGCGGTGGCTTCGCCTTCGACCGTGGGATTGGTGGCCAGGATCAGCTCCTTCACCTCGCCGTTACGGATGCGCTCGAGCAGTTTCGGAATGCCGAGCTCGCGGGGACCGATGCCGTCCAGTGGCGAAAGATGGCCCTTGAGCACGAAGTAGAGGCCGCGGAAGGAGCCCGAGCTTTCGATGGCAATCTGGTCCACCGGGCTCTCGACCACGCAGAGCAGGCTGTGGTCGCGCGCCGGGCTGGCGCAGATGGCGCAGCGCTCCTGCTCGGTGAGGCTCTGGCAATCGGTGCATTCGCGCACGTTCTCCATGGCGCGCGCCACCACCTCGGCAAGGCGCCGGCCGCCGGCGCGGTTGCGCTCCAGCAGGTAGAGCGCCATGCGCTGCGCCGACTTCGGCCCGACGCCGGGCAGCACGCGCAGCGCCTCCACGAGTTCGGTGATGAGCGGGCTCAGGAACATGCGGGATCTCCCCTGCGATACGTCACGGACAGGGCAGGAGCGTGGGCGCGCCCACGTCTTCCGCGCGGTCCAGCCAGGCCTGGTCGAAGGCGTTGCCGCGCTCCACCACGTAGCGCGAGATCACCACCTTCGCCTTGCCGGCCATGCCGCAGCTGCCCTGCGGCGGCAGCGACGGCAGCTTGAGCTTGGCCAGCGAACCGGTGTGGTTGGAGAAGCAGAAGAAGCGCTCGTCGCTCTTCTTGTTGCCCGGCAGCTGGTCGAGGAACTCGGCGTCGGGCCAGAAGCAGACGCGGTCGCCGCGCCAGACCAGGGTCTCGGCATCCTGGCGCCGCTCGAAGCGGCCGGTCAGGGTGAGCATGCCGGAATACTCCGTCATGCGGCCTTCCTGGTTGGCGAGACGGAAACCTTCCGCCTGCGCCAGTTCGGCGACGGACAGCAACAGCACCAGCAGGGAGAATTTGCGCAGATGCATTCGATTTTCCTCAGAACGGCAGTTTCATGCCCGGAGGCAGGTTGAGTCCCTGGGTCACGCTGCCCATTTTCTTCTGGCTGTAGTCCTCGACCTTGCGCACGGCATCGTTCACCGCGGCGGCGATCAGGTCCTCCAGCATTTCCTTGTCTTCCTTCAGCAGGCTGTCGTCGATCTGCACGCGCTTCACGTCGTGGCGGCCGGTCATGACGACCTTGACCAGTCCCGCACCGGCTTCGCCGGTGAGCTCGGCGGACGCCAGTTCTTCCTGCGCCTTCTGCATCTGCTTCTGCATCTGCTCCTGCATGCGCTGGGCCTGCTGCATCAGTTGCTGCATGTTCATGTTGCTACCTCAATCGAGCGGAGTAATCGAATCCGGGAGTATCTCGGCCTGGAAATCCTGCATCAGCGTACGCACCACGGGGTCGTTGCGCAGGGCCTGCTCGGCCTCGGCAAGCCGTGCCTGCCGGCGCTGGGCGATCAGCTGCATCGGTACAGTGTAGGTCGGCTCCTTGCGCGCGAGCTTGAGGCGGGCGTCGGGAAAGTGACGCAGGAAGGCCGCCTCGAGCTGGCCGAAGGAGAGGCCGCTGGCCAGGATTTCGTGGCGCGGGGACAGCTGCAGCTCGAAGCCGCCCTCGCCCGCGGCGACCAGGGCCCCGTGGCGCGCCAGATTCAGGGCACCGCCGGCCAGGCCGCTGTCGCGCACCCATTGCTCCCACGCCGCGGGGCCGCAGATTTCGCCGGGGGCGGACGGCACGCGGCGTGCGACCTCGGGCTCGGGCTCGGGCGGAGACGGGAACGGCACGACATTGGAAACGGGGGCGACCACGGGAACGGCCGCAGGCGTGGCCGACGGCGTCGCCACCGGCACCCGCTCGGCACGGACCTGGGCAGCCACGGCCGGCGCGGACGCCGCCACGACGGCAGGCGACGCGGCCACCGGCGCCGCCGCACGCGCCACGGCCTGGGGCCCGGCCGGTGCCGGGCGCGGGGCCGGCCGGGCCGCGCCGGCGGCGGGACGCGCCGCGTTGCCGCCGGCCTGGGCGCCCGGCGCCGTCGGCACCGGGCGGAAGGCCAGCATGCGCAGCAGGGTCATCTCGAAGCCGGAGCGCAGATCGGCCGCCCAGGCCATGTCGCGGCGACCCTGCAGGGCGATCTGGTAGTAGAGCTGGACGTCTTCCGCCGTCATGGCGGCAGCAACGGCCAGCAGGCGCTCGCGGTCGCCCAGGGAATTGTCGACGGCGTCGGGCAGCATCTGCGCCAGCGCCACGCGGTGCAGCGCCGAGACCAGTTCGGCGAGGGCGCCGGCAAAATCGACGCTCTGCTCGGCAAGCTGCGCGCACACCTCGATGACGGCGGCGGCATCCCCGGAGTTCACCGCCTCCAGCACGCGGAAGACGAGATCGCGGTCGATGCTGCCGAGCATGCTGCGCACCTCGGCGTTGGTCAGCCGGCCGTTGCCGAAGGCGATGGCCTGGTCGGTGAGCGAGAGCGCATCGCGCATGGAGCCGTCGGCGGCACGGCCGAGCTCCCAGAGCGCACCGTCCTCGAACGCCACCATCTCCTTCTCGAGCACGGCCTTCAGGTGCTCGACCACGCGCTCCGGCGACATGGCCTTGAGCGCGAACTGCAGGCAGCGCGACAGCACGGTGACCGGCAGCTTCTGCGGGTCGGTGGTGGCGAGCAGGAACTTCACGTGCGGCGGCGGCTCCTCCAGCGTCTTCAGCAGGGCGTTGAAGCTGCTGTTGGAGAGCATGTGCACTTCATCGATGAGGTAGACCTTGTAGCGGCCGCGGGTCGGCGCGTACTGCACGTTCTCGAGCAGCTCGCGGGTGTCCTCGACCTTGGTGCGGCTGGCGGCGTCGACCTCGATGAGGTCGACGAAGCGGCCCTCGTCGATCTCGCGACAGGTGGCGCAGACGCCG
>JAJNDL010000139.1 GCA_021156385.1 Moraxellaceae bacterium
CTGCTCAGGGTTGCGCGGGTTTGCGCGGGTCGTCCGCGGGATTCACGTAGGTGATGCCCCAGGGTCCCTGCACATTGAGCTGCACCACGGTCTCCTCCTTTGTCCAGACGTAGTGGCGCATCTCCGGCGGCATGACCACGAAGCTGCCGGCCTTCAGGGCCTGCGTGGCTTTCTTGTCGAACTTGTCGCCCATGCCGTAGTGGAAGGTGCCGGAGAGCACGGTGACGCGCTCCACGACCGGGTGCCAGTGCGGCGGGATGCGGTAGTTGGCCGGCAGCTTGAGGCGCACGCTGACGGGCCCGGCCTCGTTCATCTTGCCCTCCATCACCGCCACCTTGGCGCCGGGCGGCAAGGCGTTGGTGTCCGTCCACTTCAGGTCGGCCGGCGTCAGCAGGATCATGCCGGCGTCCTCTGCGCTGGCGCCGTTGGCCAGCAGGCCGGCAAGCAGCGCGGCCATCAATGCGGTTTTCTTCATGCTGTTCTCCGGGGTCATTCCTTTGTCACGCACGGTGATACCCCTCAGGTATAGCACAGGGCCGGGAGCGGGCGGGCGGCGTTGCCTGAAGGGCGACGAACGTCCGGCAGCCGCAGGGAAAAGGCGGGAAAGGTGTTGGCGTGACTCAGGCAGGGGGATTTGCGGCGACCGGGCCTGGCTGCCGGCTGCGGCAATGAAGCGGCGGGCAGCCGCCGGCGTCAGCGCGGCGACGGCCGGCCCTGGCGGGGGGGCTGGCTCTCCAGCATGGCCCGCAGTTCCGGCAGGGTCAGCGGCAGGCTCATGAGATAGCCCTGCGCCTTGCTGACGCCCAGCGCATGCAGGGCGCTGAGTTCGCCGGCGGTTTCCACGCCTTCCGCGATGATCGTGCTCTCGGTCTGGCGGCCGAACTCCAGCAGTGCCGCGGCCAGCGCACGTCGCGTCGGATCGGTGTGTATGTTGCGGACCAGGCTGGCGTCGAGCTTGATGAAGTCGGGCTGCAGGCTGACGATGTGCTGCAGGCTGGAGTAGCCGGCGCCGGCATCGTCGATGGCGAGCTGCATGCCGCGATTGCGCAGCGGCGCCAGGCCTTGCTTGAGGACAGCGTAATCCTTGACCCGGGCATGCTCGGTGATCTCCAGCACCAGCCGCTCGATCGGCATGATTTCCAGCGCCTCGGCGAACTCGGGACTGCAGGCGGTTTCCGGCGAGGCGTTGAGCGTCACGTAGAACGTGCCGGGCAGAGAATGCAGCTCGGTCAGGGCCCGGCGGATCGCCGCCACCTCGAGTTCGAGGCCCATGCCGGCGGCGGCCGCCTCGGCGAACCACTGGTCCGGCGGACGCCGCGGCTCGACCCGGAAGCGGGCCAGGCATTCCACGCCGCACATGTCCCAGCTCTCGTTCAGGCGGACGATGGGCTGGTACACCATGGCCGGCTGGCCCTGGGCGAGGGCGGCCGAGATGCGTTGGCAGCTGGCCTCGCGCTGGTGGCTGCCTTCCATCTCCCGCTCGAGCTGGGTCGCCACCAGCCCGGCCAGGGTATGCATCAACGCCAGGTCGCGCTCGCTGAGCGTGTGGTCGGGCCTGAAGCTGAAGCAGCAGAAGGTGCCGTAGATGCGACCGTTGCTCAGGCGGATGGGCACGCTGACATGCGAACCGATGGGGATGGCCCGGGTTTCCGGCAGCGCCATCGCGGCCGGCACCTTGCTGGTGTCGGGCATGAGTTCCGGCAAGCGGCCGTCGATGATCTTCTGGCAGTAGCCGTCCTTCAGCGGAATGACCTGGCCGGCAGAAATGAGGGAGGTGCCGGGGCGGGAATCGACGTGCTGCAGGAGGCGGGTGTCGTCATCCCGGAACTGGGCGACGAAGGCGACATCCATGTTCAGGTGGGTGCGCGCGACATGGAGCACGGCGTCCACGCTCCGGCCGATGGCACCGTTGGAGGTGAACAGGCTGGACAGGGAAAATTGCGACGCGATTGAGGTCATCGCCGGGTCTCCGATTCGAACTGAAATCCTTTTCCGCAGCTCTCGGGGATGCCATCCACGCTGGCCCGCGGTGCCCCAGTATGTCGCATACAAACAGGGGTAGAGGGAGGTCATTCGTCCTGGCTTCGAACCGCTGAGGAAAAATGCCGGAACGGGCGGCGAGGGCGCGGAACACGCCGGCGCCAGCCCCTTTTCCCGCCGCGCTGTGGGAATATCGTCCTCCTGATTTCCCGAGCCCGCGCCATGACCCCCACCGCCGCCGAAAAACGCACCGTCCTGCTGCTTGCCGCCGCACAGGCCCTGTTCCAGACCGGTACCGTCCTGATGATCACGCTGGCCGGCCTGGTCGGGCTGCAGCTCGCGCCCGACGAAGGCCTCGCCACGCTGCCCGTCGCGCTCATGATGGTGGCCACCGCCGCCACCACGATTCCCGCCGCGCTGCTCATGCAGCGCATCGGCCGCAAGGCCGGCTTCCTGCTGGGCACGGCGCTCGGCGTGGGGGCCGGGCTGCTTGCGGCGACGGCGATCAGCGTGCACAGCTTCTGGCTCTTCGTGGCGGCCAGCATGCTGATGGGCAGCTACCAGGGTTTCGCGCAGTTCTACCGGTTCGCCGCGGCCGATGCCGCCAGTCCCGATTTCCGCAGCCGCGCGATTGCCTGGGTGATTGCCGGCGGCGTGGTGGCGGCAGTGGCCGGCCCCAACCTCGCGCGCTTCACGCAGGCGCTCGGCCCGACCCCGTTCGTGGCGTCGTATCTCGCGCTGGCCCTGCTCGGCGTGCTGGCCGCGCTCGCGCTCGCGCGCCTCTCGCTGCCGCCGCCGGCCGCGGAAGACGTGCGCGGCGCAGCGCGGCCGCTGGCGGAGATCCTGCGCACGCCGGTGTTCCTCACCGCGCTGCTGGGCTCGACCACCGGCTTTGCCGTGATGAGCATGGTGATGACGGCGACGCCCCTGGCCATGCACCAGCACGGCCACCACCTCGATGCCTCCGCGACGGTGATCCAGTGGCATGTGCTCGGCATGTTCGTGCCGTCCTTCTTCACCGGCACGCTGATCCGGCGCGTCGGCGTGCTCGCGGTGATGGCCGCGGGCACGCTGCTGCTCGGCAGCCATGTCGCCATCGCGCTCTCCGGGCACACCTTCCCGCACTATGTCGCCGGCCTCATCCTGCTCGGCGTGGGCTGGAACTTCCTCTTCATCGGCGGCACGACGCTGCTCACCGAGGCCTACCGTCCGGCCGAGAAGGGCCGCGTGCAGGCAGCCCACGATTTCCTGGTGTTCGGCGTGACGGCGCTGGCCTCGTTCTCCGCCGGCAAGCTGCTCGCGGCCTGGGGCTGGCAGGCGGTCAACCTGACCGCGCTGCCGCTGCTCGCCGTGGTGCTGGCGGCCGTGCTCGGCCTGGCGCTCCTGCGGCGCCGGCAGGCGGCGGCGCTGCCCTCGGCGTGAGGCCGTGCGGAGCAAGGGAAAGCACAGGCGGAAAGGAGAAGAAAAGGGGCGGCCGGTGCGCACGCGCCGCCGCAGCGCCAGGGGCCGGGCAATTTTCCGGGAGCATGCCGTCGGCCATTCGCCTTAGCGGTCTGGCGCCGGCGGGTCTGCGCGGTTTTCCCCGCGGCCCGTTGCGGCCACTGACTGCACCGCCTCCCAACGTTGCAAGAAAAGCCGGGTGTTCCCTACCGGGCTGTGTGATAGTGACCTGACCGTCATCACGAGTGGATCGCCATGAGCAAGGGAATGGAGCGCAAGAAGGAAACCCGGAAGAAGCCGGCCAAGACGCAGCTGGAGAAGCGGGCGGAGAAGAAGGAAAAAAAGGAAAAGCGCGACAAGCAGTAAGCCGCCGCACCCGGGCGATGAAGCGGGCGCTGCACAGGCCCCCCGTTTCCGCACCGCCGCATGCGGCAACGATGGCATAACGTCGACGTGATGCCCATCGGACGCTGGCTATTGGCCGGTCCGGGTGGAATGATGGCCTGAGTTCCATCGCAACACGCAACACGCAACACGCAACACGCAACACGCAACACGCAACACGCAACACGCAACACGTAACACGTAACACGTAACATGCAGCATGCAACATGCAGCAAGGGGCCAGAAAGAGCCCCAAGACCTTTGACCGGAGCGATTCCCGCTCTTCTCCGAGCAATCTCTTGAACGTCCTTTCCCCGGAACCCGCCCGCCGCCGTTGCAGTGGCCGGCATTTGAGATTGCTCCGCCATGTCGTCTTCCCTGCCTCCGCCGGAGGCGGCCCTTGAGGCCACCGGGCGTTTCGCCCAGGTTTTCTCCCATGCCGCCGTCGGCATGGCCATCCTGACCCTGGACGAGCGCTGGCTCGAGGTCAATCCGCGCCTCTGCGCGCTGCTCGGCTACAGCGCCGGCGAGCTGCAGGCCAGGGATTCCCCGTCCCTCACCCATCCCGACGACCTGGCGCGCGACATGGAGTACCGGGCGCGACTGCTGCGCGGCGACATCGCCGATTGCACGCTGGAAAAGCGCTATCTCCGCAAGGACGGTGCCGTCATCTGGGTGGAGGTCACGGCCACGCTCGTGCGCGATGCGGCCGGCGCGCCGCAGCATGTCGTCGCCACCATCCACGACATCCACCGGCGCCGGACGCTGGAGCAGCGCGCCGACGATTTCCGGCGCCGGCTCGAAGGCTTCTTCCGGCAGGCCGCGAGCGGCATGGCCATCATCGACGTGAGCGGCTATGTGCAGGAATGCAACGAGCGCTTCTGCCAGATCCTCGGCTACACGAAAGCCGAGCTGAAGGAATACGCCCTGCACAGCCTCTCGCACCCCGATGACCTGGAGGCCAGCCGGCACATGCTGCGCCAACTGCGCGACGGGCACATCGAGGAGTACTTCCTCGAGGAACGCTTTTTCCGCAAGGACGGCACCGTCGCCTGGTGCCTGCTCTCGGCCTCGCGCGTCGAGGCGGCGCCGGCGGA
>JAJNDL010000140.1 GCA_021156385.1 Moraxellaceae bacterium
GAGAGTGACCGCATGACGCTGAAATTCCGCAAACCGAACAAGTAAAAAGAGAGCGCCTGCAATGAATATCCTGATCCTGGGCTCCGGTGGCCGCGAACATGCCCTGGCCTGGAAATGTGCGCAGGATGCGCGTGTCGAGAAAGTCTTTGTAGCGCCCGGCAATGCCGGCACGGCGACCGAGGCGAAATGCGAGAACGTCGCACTCGACATCCTGGACAACAACCGGCTCGTGGAGTTCGCCAGGGCCAATGCCGACCTTACCCTCGTCGGCCCCGAGGCCCCGCTGGTGAATGGCGTGGTCAACGCCTTTCGCGCCGCCGGCCTCCCCATCTGGGGACCGACACAGTTCGCCGCCCAGCTCGAAGGCTCCAAGGCCTTCGCCAAGGACTTCCTGGCTCCCGACCGCCGAGTACAAGGTCTTCACGCAGGCCGACGAGGCCCTGGCCTACCTGCGCCAGAAGGGCGCGCCCATCGTGGTGAAGGCCGACGGCCTCGCTGCCGGCAAGGGCGTGATCGTCGCCATGACGCTCAAGGAAGCGGAAGATGCCGTCACCGACATGCTCTCCGGCAATGCCTTCGGCACGGCCGGATCGCGTGTCGTGATCGAGGAGTTCCTCGACGGCGAGGAGGCCAGCTTCATCGTCATGGTCGACGGCGAGAACGCGCTCGCCATGGCCACCAGCCAGGACCACAAGCGCATCGGCGACGCCGACACCGGCCCCAACACCGGCGGCATGGGCGCCTATTCGCCCGCTCCCGTGGTCACTCCCGAAGTGCATGCCCGCGTCATGCGCGAAGTCATCGGTCCGACCGTCGCCGGTATGAAGGCCGAAGGCCATCCCTATACCGGCTTCCTGTATGCCGGCCTCATGATCACGAAGGACGGCGCGCCCAAGGTCATCGAATTCAACTGCCGCTTCGGCGACCCGGAAACCCAGCCCATCATGGTCCGCCTGCAAAGCTCCCTGGTGGAACTGGTGGAAGCCGGCCTTGCGCAGAAGCTGGGCGAGACCTCGGCCGCCTGGGATCCGCGCGCCTCGCTGGGCGTGGTGCTGGCCGCCGGCGGCTATCCCGGCGACGTCCGCAAGGGCGACGTGATCCACGGCCTCGACACCGCCGCGCAGTTGCCTGGCAAGGTCTTCCACGCCGGCACCGCGCTGCAGGACGGCAAGGTCGTCACCAGTGGCGGCCGCGTACTCTGCGCCACGACGCTCGGCCATACCGTCTCGGAAGCCCAGCAGGCCGCCTATGCACTGGTGGGGGCCATCCACTGGGAAGGCGAGTACCACCGCAGCGACATCGGCTACCGCGCCGTGGCTCGCGAACAGGGCCGGTAAGCACCGGCGGCACGACGGGCCAAACCACGCAGGGGCGCAGCAGCGCCCCTGCGTTTTTTCTGCCGGGTGCGAATTTGACCGCGCTCTTTCCCGACTGGCTGTTCAACGCGGCCTGCTGCAACTTTGCGGTGCCGCCCCCTCGGAACTCCCGGACGGCATCGCCGTTCCCTTCAGGGAACCGACGGATCTCTCCCAGTAACAGACCCGGCCTTCCGGCAGGCGCCGACCCTGTCCAACTCCTGTCCGCTTCCGACGACAGAAAGCACCCATTTCACGCCGGAATCCTTACAAAAAGCGGCTGTAACAGTCTGGAAATGCTATCCTGCGCGCCTTCTTCGAAAACCGGCCCCACCCGCCATCAATCAGTCGCGGGGCGATCGGTCTATTGCAGGTGAAACGACGATGGATGAGGCACTGCGCAAAGCCGCTCTCGATTACCACGAATTTCCCGAGCCCGGGAAAATCAGCGTCACGCCGACCAAGGCGATGGTCACCCAGCGTGACCTGGCGCTGGCCTACTCGCCCGGCGTCGCCGCGCCCTGCGAGGAAATCGAGAAAGACCCCTCCGTCGCCGCCCGCTACACCGCCCGCGGCAACCTCGTCGCCGTGATCTCCAACGGTACCGCCGTGCTCGGCCTCGGCGACATCGGCCCGCTCGCCTCCAAGCCCGTGATGGAAGGCAAGGGCGTGCTCTTCAAGAAGTTCGCCGGCGTCGACGTCTTCGACATCGAAATCGACGAGAAGGATCCGGACAAGCTCGTCGACATCATCGCCTCGCTGGAACCCACCTTCGGCGGCATCAACCTTGAGGACATCAAGGCGCCCGAGTGCTTCTACATCGAGAAGAAGCTGCGCGAACGCATGAAGATCCCCGTCTTCCATGACGACCAGCACGGCACCTCCATCATCGTCGGCGCCGGCCTCATCAATGCGCTGAAGGTGGTGAAGAAAAACATCGGCGACATCCGCATCGTCTGCTCGGGTGCCGGCGCCGCCGCCATCGCCTGCCTCGACGTGCTCGTGTCGCTGGGCGCGAACAAGCAGAACATCTTCGTCGCCGATTCCAAGGGCGTGTGCTACATCGGCCGTCCCGGCATGGACGAATCGAAAGCCAAGTACGCGCAGGAAACCACTGCGCGCACGCTGGCCGACCTCTTGCCCGGCGCCGACATGTTCCTCGGCCTCTCCACCGCCGGCGTGCTGAAGCCGGACATGATCAAGGACATGGCGAAAGATCCGATCATCTTCGCGCTCGCCAATCCGACGCCGGAGATCATGCCGGAAGCCGCCAAGGAAGCGCGTCCCGATGCCATCATCGCCACCGGCCGCTCCGACTATCCCAACCAGGTCAACAACGCGCTCTGCTTCCCCTACATCTTCCGCGGCGCGCTCGACGTGGGCGCCACCACGGTGAACGAGGAGATGAAGCTGGCCTGCGTGCACGCCATCGCCAAGCTCGCCCACGTCGAGCAATCGGAAGCCACCACCGGCTGGGGCACGGCCGGCAGCCAGGGCTTCGGTCCCGAGTACCTGATCCCGAAGCCGCTGGACCCGCGCCTGATCCTGGAGATCGCGCCCGCCGTGGCGAAAGCCGCGATGGACTCCGGCATTGCCACGCGCCCGATCACCGACTTCGCGGCCTATCGCCAGAAGCTTTCCGAATTCGTCTACAACTCCGCCTTCATCATGAAGCCGGTGTTCGCGAAGGCGAAGGCGCAGCCCAAGCGCATCGCCTATGCCGAAGGCGAGGACGAGCGCGTCCTGCGCGCCGTGCAGGTGGTGGTGGACGAAGGCCTCGCCAAGCCCATCCTCATCGGCCGTCCCGCCGTGATCGAGAAGCGCATCGAGAAGCTCGGCCTGCGCATCCGCCCGGGCGTCGACTTCGAGCTCATCAACCAGGACAGCGATCCGCGCTTCAAGCAGTACTGGAGCCACTACCACGAGATCATGCAGCGCCAGGGCATCTCGCCCGAGCTCGCGCAGAAGGAAGTGCGTCGCCGCGCCACGCTGATCGCGGGCCTGCTGCTGCACTTCGGCGATGCCGACGGCATGATCTGCGGCACCTTCGCCAACTACGGGCTGCACATGCGCTACGTGAACCGCGTCGTGCCCAAGAAGCCGGGCGTGACGCAGTTCGCCGCGATGAACCTGCTGATGCTGGAAAACCGCACCATCTTCATCGCCGACACCTATGTGAACCCGGACCCCACCGCCGAGCAGTTGGCCGAGATCGCGCTGCAGGCGGCCGACGGCGTGCGCCGCTTCGGCCTGACACCCAAGGTCGCGTTGCTCTCGCACTCGAGCTTCGGCTCGGAGGACACCGAAAGCGCGGCCAAGATGCGCCAGGTCTGGCGCATCCTGCAGGAGACGGCACCCGAACTCGAAGTGGAAGGCGAAATGCACGGCGATGCCGCGCTGGACGAGAACATCCGCCACGCCATCTTCCCGAACTCCAAGCTCAAGGGTGCGGCCAACCTGCTGATCATGCCGACGCTGGATGCCGCCAACATCGCCTTCAACCTGCTCAAGGTGACGGCAGGCAGCGGCGTGACCATCGGCCCCATCCTGCTCGGTGCCGCCAAGCCAGCGCACATCCTCACCGCCTCGGCGACAGTGCGCCGCATCATCAACATGACGGCACTCACGGTGGCGGAAGCGGCCACCAATGCGGAGGCGAGGTAATACTTCCGTCGCTGCAAATAAAAGAGCCGGCACCCGCCGGCTTTTTTATTTGCAGGACAGCTTCAGGCCTACTTCCTGGCGCCATCGATCCGCCTGACCGGAAATGTCAAAAATCAGGCCGCCGGCGCGGCAAATACGCGCTCCATAATCGCCGCCATGACATGACCCGACCGGAACCGACAGGTGCGGCCGTTGCGACAATATCCTCTCTCCTGGGGTAGGCAGTAATAAAAGGGCCGGCATTTGCCGGCCCTTTTATTACCGCGCCACACGCCCACAAAAAAGCCGGCAAGCGCCGGCTCTTCCGTTCAGCTGCAGCGAGCTTACTGCTTGACGATGTCCAGCAGCTCCACGTCGAACACCAGCACGGCGTTCGGCGGAATCGGGCCTGCGCCCTCTTCGCCATAGCCGAGCTTGGAGGGAATGGTGAGCTTGTAGCGCGAGCCCACCGGCATGAGCTGGATGCCTTCGATCCAGCCCGGGATCACGCCCTTGAGCGGAAGTTCGAGGGGCTGGCCGCGCTGGCGGGAGCTGTCGAAGACGGTGCCGTTGACCAGCTTGCCCTCGTAATGCACGCGCACGACGTCGCTGGCAGTGGGCTTCGGCCCCTTGCCTTCGGTGATCACTTCGTACTGCAGGCCGCTGGCCGTGGTCTTCACGCCGGCCTTCTTGGCATTCTGGGCAAGATAGGCATTGCCTTCGCTCTCGCCGACGAGGGCGTTCTTCTTCTGCGCCATCTCGTGCTCCTTGCGGAGCTGCTGCTCGTAGGCCATCAGGGCGTCGGTCATTTCCTTGTCGCTGAGCGGGCTCTGCTTGCCGGCGTAGGCATCCTTGAAGCCGGCGACGAAGCTGTCGGTCTCGAGGTTGGGCGCCTGCGGCTTGCTCTGCTTGCCGGTCATGTAGCCGATGCTGTAGGCGGCCCGCTCGGCCACGGTCTTGGGCTTCTTCTGCTCGTCGCAGGCCACCAGGGCCATGCCGGCCATCACCACCAGACCTGCGGCCATCATCTGCCGTTTCATTCCAAACTCCTGTGCTTGTGCGCGATGTTGCAAAGCGCTGGAACATACACGCTGCCACCGGTTGTGGCCAGTGTAGACCCGCCGGTACGCCGACCCATGGCTGTGTCGCCTTGCCGACACAGGCGCCCTGGCCAAGTGGCACTCTACCTCCCTTCCCAAGCCGCTCCCTGCTCGCCTGGCACGACGGCGTCGGCCCCCGCACTTGTCCTGTCGCTGACGATGCGCCCGTCGACAAGCTCGACGGTGCGGGGACAGCGTGCCGCCAGGCGCGGGTCGTGCGTGACCACGAGCACGGCGCAGCCGAACTCGCGGTTGAGGCGGCCGAACAGTTCGAAGACCTGCTCCGCCGTCACCGTATCGAGATTGCCGGTAGGTTCGTCGGCGAGCAGCAGTGCAGGCCGCGTGACGAGGGCGCGGGCGATCGCCACGCGCTGCGCCTGGCCACCGGAAAGCTGCCCCGGCCTCTTGTGCGCATGAGCCTCCAGCCCGACATCGCGCAGCAGGCCGAGCGCGAGCTCGCGGTCGGCCGGTGTCGGCCTCCCGCGACGGATCATGAGCGGCATCAGCACGTTCTCGAGCGCGGTGAAGGCGTTGATCAGGTGATGGAACTGGAAGACGAAGCCGATGCCCTCGTTGCGCAACCGCGTGCGCTCGTCGTCGTCCATCGCGCGGGTCGGCCGGCCCAGCAGGTAGAGTTCGCCGCCGGTGGGCGAATCCAGCAGGCCGACCTGGTTGAGCAGCGTGCTTTTGCCAGACCCGGACGGTCCGATCAGCGCAGTGAGTTCGCCGCGCCGCAGCACGAGGTCGATAGCGAAGAGCACCTGCGTTTCCAGCTCGGTGCCGACGTTGTAGGACTTGCCGAGTTTCTCAAGGCGCAGCACTTCCACACGGGAGGCGTCGCCGGCTGCTGCCGGATGCATGCCGGGCTCAGACATAACGGATCGCCACCGCCGGGTCGTAGCGCGCCGCCCGCCGTGCCGGCACCGCGGCGGCGACCACGCCCACCACCGTCGCCGTAAGCAGCACCACGGGCACCAGCGACGGCTCCACGGGAATGTGGAAGAGCCCGGGGCCGAACACGTTGAAGAACTGCACCAGCAGCCAGCCCACCGCCGAACCGAGCAGCGAACCGAGCAGGCCGAGCAAGCCGCCCTGCAGCAGGAACACACGCAGGATCTGTGCGCGCGGCGCGCCCATGGCACGCAGGATGCCGATCTCGCGCGTGCGCTGCACCACGGAAACGGCGAGCACGCTGGCGATGCCGAAAGCCACGGAGAGGGTGACGAAGAGACGGATCATGCGCGTCGTCAGCGTCTGCGAGCGGAGCGCGTTGAGCAGCTGGCCGCTGGTCTGCATCCAGCTCTCCGCCTTGAGCCCGGTGAGGCGGCCGAGGCGCCGCGCCACGACCTCGGCCTGGAAGATGTCGCGCACGGTGACGTCGATGACGGTGACGCCGCCGGGCAGGTCAAGCAGCGTCTGCGCCTGCTTGAGGTCGAGATAGACATAGCGGCTGTCGAGTTCGCGCACGCCGAGCCGGAAGACACCGGCAATGTCCACGATGGCGGTACGCCCCTCGCCCGCATCGAGGCGCAGCTTGTCGCCGACCCCGAGGCCGAGGTCCTCCGCCAGCCTGTCGCCGATCACCGCATGGCCGGCACCGACGGTGAAA
>JAJNDL010000141.1 GCA_021156385.1 Moraxellaceae bacterium
CCTCGACCTCTCGCCCGGCCTCGACTTCGAGACGAAGCTCTTCGCCAAGACCAATGCCGCCGAGCTGCTGCGCGCCGAGCTCAGCCTGCCGCGGCACGAGGTCAGCGTGATCAACCTCGGCGCCAACACCGATCCCTACCAGCCCATCGAGCGCGAGCACCGCATCACGCGCGCGCTCCTGGAAGTCATGCTGGAGACCCGGCATCCGGTGACGCTGGTGACCAAGAACGCCCTGGTGCTGCGCGACCTCGACCTCCTGCAGGAGCTGGCGAAGCTGAACCTGGTCAGTGTCTACCTGTCCGTCACCAGCCTCGACCCGGGCCTGTCGCAAGTGCTGGAGCCGCGCGCCAGCGCACCGCACCGCCGCCTCCTCGCCATCGGGAAGCTGGCCGCGGCCGGCGTGCCGGTGGGCGCCATGCTGGCGCCGCTGATTCCCTTCGTGAACGACGGCGAGATGGAGGCCATCGTCGCGGCCGTGGCGGAGGCCGGCGCGCACTCGGCGGCGTATACGCTGGTGCGCCTGCCGCTCGAGGTGAAGGACCTGTTCCGCGCCTGGCTGCATGAGCACATGCCGCAGCGCGCCGAGCGCGTCCTGGCTGCCATCACGCAGTCCCGCGGCGGTCGCGACAACGATCCGCGCTTCGGCACGCGCATGGTGGGCGAAGGCCGCGTCGCGGAGCTGCTGCGCCAGCGCTTCGCGCTCGCCATCCGCAAGCACGGCCTCAATCGGCCGCGCGCGCCGCTGCGCAGCGACCTCTTCGTTGCGCCAGTACGGGCATCGCACAAGGCCCGGGACCAGAAGCAGTTCTCGCTGTTCTAGCGGTGCCGGCACCGCCGCGCCGCACCTGCCAATAAAAAACCGGCCACTGGCCGGTTTTTTATCGGCAAGAAAGTAGGTTCGCCGTCGGAAGCCGCTGCCGCGGCCACGCCGGACGCTCAGGGCACCAGGGCCTGCGGCAGGCTGTGCTGCGCCTTCAGGATTTCCAGCACACGTTCCAGCTCCTCGCGCTGCAGCGGCTTGGCGATGAAGTCGTCCATGCCGACAAGCAGCGCGCGCTCGCGGTATTCGCGGATGACATGGGCGCTCACGCCGCAGATGAACACCGGCGGCAGGCCCTCGGCACTTTCCCACTGGCGGATGCGTTCGGTGGCGGTATAGCCGTCCATGTTCGGCATCTCGCAATCCATGAAGATGACGTCGAAGGTCTGGCGTTCGGTGGTGAGCACGTGCAGCGCCTCGACGCCGTCGACCACCACCTTGGCGGTGATGCCCTGCCGCTTCAGGAAACCGCTGATGACCTGCTGGTTGACGACGTTGTCCTCCACCACCAGCGCCCGCAGGCCATGCAGGCTGCCCGGCGCCGCCGTGCCCGGCTCCGGCACGGCAGCCTCGAGCAGGCTGCCGTCCGCGGCCTGCAGCGGCACGCTGAACCAGAACATCGAGCCGCGCCCGTAGGCGGTATGCACGCCGATCTTGCCGCCCATGAGGTCGACGAGCAGGCGGCAGATGGACAGGCCGAGGCCGGTGCCGCCGTACTTGCGCGTGATCGAGGAATCCCCTTGCGAGAACGACTCGAACAGCCGGGCGCGCTGCACGTCGGCGATGCCGATGCCGGTGTCCTGCACCTCGAAGCGCAGCTCGCGGCTGCCGTCGCGGTCACGCACGCCGACCCGCACGACGATGCGGCCCTCGCGCGTGAACTTGAAGGCATTGCCGAGCAGGTTGATGAGCACCTGGCGGATGCGCACCGGGTCGCCGCTGACGACATCGGGCACGTCACCGGTGATATCCAGGGCGAGCGCAATGCCACTCTGGCGCGACTGCGGCGAGAACAGTTCGCAGCTTTCCTCCATGAGCCTGCGCAGGTTGAAGGAAACCTGCTCGATCTGCATGCGACCGGCCTCGATCTTGGAGAAGTCGAGGATGTCGTTGAGGATGCGCAGCAGCGCCTCGCAGGACTGGCGGATGGTGCTGACGTAATGCTGCTGCTCAGTGTCGAGCCTGGTGTCGGCGAGCAGCTGCGTCATGCCGATGACGCCGTTCATGGGCGTGCGGATCTCGTGGCTCATGGTGGCGAGGAAGGCACCCTTCACGCGCGCCTCCTGCTCGGCCTGGTCGCGCTCGCGCTCGGCGCGCAGCGACTGCAGCTCCCAGTCGCGCGAGCGGCGCAGCGCCAGCACCAGCGCCTGCAGGATGGAGGCGAGCACGAGGCCGCCGGTGAGCACGAGCAGGCTTTCCTGCGTGCGGTGGGAGGTGCGGTAGCCCTGCGGCGCCGTCACGGTCACCAGCCACTGGCGCTGGCCGGCCTCGAGCCGGGTTTGCCACTTGAGCGGCCGGCGGTCGGGCTCGCCGACGCTGGCCAGCAGCAGCACGGGTGTGCCGCCACTGACGTCGGCGACATCCAGCAGGAGCGGCGTGCCGGCCAGGCGCACCGTCGGCTTCAGCTCGACGGCGCCGGCGATGACACCGCGGAACGCCGCCTGCCGCTGCGCCACGCTGCCTTGCGTCGCGCCGTTCGCGTAGAGCGGCGCCAGCATCAACACGCTGTGGCGCAACTGCCGGTCCGGCAGGCTGCCGACGCCCGGCACGGTGATCAGGGCACCGGTATCGCGCGCCGTGGCGAGCGCCGCGCCCAACCCCGGATCGCGGGCTAGGTCGTAGCCGGGCAGGCCGGCAAAGCCAGCCGGCTCGACGAAGTGCAGGCGCACCTGGCCGCCCTCGGCACGCGCGAAGGCGAGCAGGCGGATCTGCTTGTGGGTCTTGAGCGCGTCACCCGCGAACTCGCGGAACTCGGCGGCGTCGACGTCGCGCGAGCTGCGCCACAGGCGCTGCAGCGAATGCAGCGCCTCGGCATGACTGTTGAGCTGCAGCTTGAGGTCTTCGCTGAGCGCGCGCGCCTGCTCGCGGAAGACATTCTCCAGGCGCAGCTGCTCGCGCAGGTTGACGAGGAAGAACAGCAGCAGCACGAAGCCCAGGGCCACCACCGGCACGAGGAGCAGCCGCCACCAGCGGGCCTCGCCGGCCTCGAGCTGGCGCAGCGGCATCAGCACCAGCGGCGTGAAGATCATGACGCCCAGCGAGTCGCCGACCCACCAGGTCAGCATGTTGAAGGGCAGGTCGATCGGCGCCAGCCGGCCCAGCATCATGTGCACGAGGGAGCCGACAATGGCGGAAAGGCCGCACACGGCCGGACCGCCGAGCAGGATCAGGCGCAGCTTGTCCCAGTGCCCGCTGTTGCCGCTGCGCGCATAGCGATCTACGAGCTGGCTGCCGAGCAGGGCCTGCAGGGTGGATGCGAAGGAGATGACGAGGGCGGGGGGCAGCATCTGCCACCAGGCGATGTCGGACGCCTCCAGCACGGCCAGGTTGACGAACAGGCAGCCGAGCAGGACGCCGCCGAGGGCACGCCAGCCCCAGACCAGGACGGCGGCCAGCGCGATACCCGCCGGCGGGAACACCGACGTTGCCGGCACCACGGGATCGGCGAAATGGAAAGCCGGCACCGCCGTGGCCGCATACGCAGCCGCGATGGCGAGGTTGCGCAGCAACCAGTAGGGCTGACGTACGGCAGTCTCCATGTCCACCGTGTCCTCGTTATTGTCCTTGTGGATTGACTATATCGCGGCCGGGCGTCGACATCGCGCCCTCCGTCAGGCGCCGAACGGAGCGGCTTCCCCGGTTCGGGAGAAGCGCCGGCTCAGCGCAGCGGCCATTCATGCAGCACCGCGTATTCGGAACCGTCGGGATCGGTGCGCGAACGCACCAGCGCCAAGGCTGGCACCGGCCATTCCAGCACCGGCCACACCGGCAGGCTGGGCGTGGGCACGGCGACGTTGCGCAGCAGCGTGACATGCGGCTTGAACGCGCGCGTCTCTACAGGAAAGCCGGCCAGCTGCAGCCCGGTGGCGAGCTGGCCCCCGAGGCGGGCCAGCGACGGCGGCGTGTCGCCGGCACGCAGGCAGGCCAGGCCGGCCTTCTTCCAGTATTCGATGCGGTCGAAGCGCAGCGTGAACGCGGGCGTGTCGAGGTCGCCGCCGAGCCGCAGCAGCTCGTTCATGCGGTCGCCGCGCACTTCCCCGAGGAAAGCCAGGGTCAGGTGCAGGTTGCGGGCCGGGATGCGGCGGCCCCCGAGCGGCGCGAGATAGGGCGCCAGCGTTTCCGACCAGGCCTGCTGCGTCGGCGCATCGGGCCACAGCGCGAAAAAAAGTCGCATGCATTGCTCCGTTTGCAGCCCGCCTCGGGAACCGCTGCAGCAAGTAAAGGCATCAATGGCCGAGGCTTTGGGAAATCCATTTTCTTATTCAGAAAAAATCTTGCCCCGGTACCGGTGATTCTTTCGCTCCGCACCGGAGCCCGCCAGCACAACTGCTACGCTCAGAGGAACCGACAACGCACCAAGGGAGGACCGTGCCCATGATGACGCGCAACGAAGCCCTGCAGATCCTGGCCAGTGACAATCGTTTCGCCCAACTCACGGCCGGTGAAGCTCTCGAGCGCCTCACCCAGGCCTTCAAGATCGCCCTGGAACCACGCGACCTCGCCTTCTTCGAATATCACGCCGCCGAGCCCAGCCACGAAGTGGCCCGGGCCTGCCTTGGCGGCTGGGTCTGGACCGGGGACGAAAACAGCGACCGGCGCCAGAAGCCCCACTGGGAAAAACTGGAGCGGCGAGTCGTGCGCGACGTGATCCGGAAGAACTGACGCCTGGCGTCAATTGAAAACGCGCAGCACCCTTCCCTGCATGGCATGACCTAGCCACGGCGTGTTCTTGCCTACGGATAACAAGGTCTCCGCCGTGACGGTCCAGGGCGCCGCCGGATCCACCAGCACCCAGCCCGACGGCTTCTCCAGGCCGATGACCCGCGCCGGATTGCCGGTAAGCGC
>JAJNDL010000142.1 GCA_021156385.1 Moraxellaceae bacterium
GCGTTGGGGCGGCCGTGGGCCACGTCGCAGAAGGGGCAGCGGCGCGTGCAGATGTCGCCCATGATCATGAAGGTCGCGGTGCCGCCGCCGAAGCATTCCGGCAAGTTGGGGCAGGCGGCCTCTTCACAGACGGTGTGCAGCTTCTGCTCGCGCAGCAGGCTCTTGATGCGCTGCACTTCGCCGGGGTTGGAGATGCGCACGCGGATCCAGTCCGGCTTGCGCGGCAGCTCCGTGGTGGGGATGACCTTGACCGGAATGCGCGCCACCTTCTCGGCACCGCGCAGCTTCACACCCTGTTCGACGGGGGCGGGGCGGGGAGTTTCGGGCGACTGGCTCATGGCGGACTCCGGACAGCGTTGGCCGGGCAGTATACCCGAAAGAAGTGGGATGCCGGCCCGGCCCCGGGGCTGGCCCCGGCCTTGCAGGCACAGCCGCAAATGCCGGTGCGCGGGCCCTGAAAGTCCCGCGGTACCGGCAGGGGCCGGGCTATCCTTGCCCGACCCGGGTGCAGGAGCGAGCGATGCAGGGGCGTTACGACGTGGTGGTGATAGGGGCCGGCCCGGCCGGCGAGGGCGCGGCCATGAAGCTGGTCAAGGAAGGCTGTCGCGTGGCCATGGTCGACGAGCGCGCGCGGCTCGGCGGCAACTGCGTGCATCTCGGCACGATTCCCTCCAAGGCGCTGCGCCAGACCGTCTGGAACCTGATGCGCTACCAGCGCGATCCGCTATTCCAGGACGCGCACCGCCTGACGGTGACGCCGCCCGAAGGCGGCCTGCAGGAAACCCTCGAATTCGCGCACGCCGTGATTGCCACCGGCAGCCGGCCCTACCGGCCCGCCGACATCGATTTCACGCATCAGCGCGTCTTCGATTCCGACAAGATCCTCACGCTCGACTATCCCGTGCGCAAGCTCATCATCTACGGTGCCGGCGTGATCGGCTGCGAGTACGCCTCGATCTTCGTCGGCCTCGGCTACAAGGTCGATCTCGTCAACACGCAGGCGCAGCTGCTTTCCTTCCTCGACGACGAGATCGCCGATGCGCTCTCGTACTACCTGCGCGAACTCGGCGTGCTGGTGCGTAACCAGGAGGAATACGAGCGGCTGGAGACTTTCGACGACAGCGTCGTGCTGCACCTGAAGTCCGGCAAGAAGATCAAGGCCGACGCCATCCTCTGGTGCAATGGCCGCAGCGGCAACACCGACACGCTGGCGCTGGAACGTCTCGGACTTGTGCCCAACAGCCGCGGCCAGCTTGCCGTCGACGAGCAGTACCGCACGGCACTGCCGCATGTGTTCGCGGCGGGCGACGTCATCGGTCCGCCGGCGTTGGCCTCGGCCGCCTACGACCAGGGCCGCTGCGCCGCGGCGCATCTCGTGGGGTCCAGCGACGTGCCGCGCGTGGAGGAGGTGCCGACCGGCATCTACACGATTCCCGAGATTTCCTCGATCGGCAAAACCGAAAAGCAGCTCACCGAGGCGAAGGTCCCGTACGAAGTGGGGCAGGCCTTCTTCCGCCACCTGGCGCGCGCGCAGATCACTGGCGAGACGGTGGGCATGCTGAAGCTGCTCTTCCACCGCGAGACGCTGGAGATCCTCGGCATCCACTGCTTCGGCGACAACGCCGCCGAGATCGTGCACATCGGCCAGGCCATCATGCAGCAGAAGAACGGCGCCAACACGCTGCGCTATTTCGTCAACACCACCTTCAACTACCCGACCATGGCCGAGGCCTACCGCGTGGCGGCGCTGAACGGGCTAAACCGGCTGTTCTGAAGGGCAGTGCCGCTGGAAATCCGGCCTCTCGCTCCTTTCCGGAAACGATGTTCGGGCAGGCAGAGGGTGGCGGTGCAATGCCATGCCGAAGCGGCTGCAGCCATGGCACGGTATCTGGTGACTGCAGCGAAGGTATCTACGGCTACGGCACCGGCGCGGCGGTCACCTTGTCCCGCAGCCTCTCCAGCACGTGCCGCGACATCGTCGCCGCCAGCTCATGCTCGCCGAGGAAGACGCCATCCACGGCCTCCTTCTCCAGCAGCAGCGCCTCCGACTCGGTATGCGTGCGCGCCAGGATGCAGACGTCGGGATTGAGCATGCGGGCAGTCTCGATCATGCGCTGCGCCTGCACGGCATCCGGCGTCGCGATCACGAGCACGCTGGCGCGGGCAACGTGGGCCTGGATCAGCACGGCGGGGTCGGAGGCCTCGCCGGCCACGGCGTGCACGCCTTCGGCACGCAGCTTCTCCACCACCTCGCGGTTCTGCTCCGCCACCACGAAGCGGATGCGGTGCTCGCGCAGGCGTTCGCCGATACGCCGGCCGACGCGGCCGTAGCCCACCAGCGTGACGTGGCCGGTGAGCAGCTCCGCATCGACGGAGTCCGGCAGCACGGCGAGCGGGTCGGCGGGATGCTCGAGCCGGCGCGCCAGCGCACTGCGCGCGCGCAGCCAGTCCTGCAGCGGCCCGATGAGGCGGAACAGCGCGGGGTTGAGAGAAATCGAGATGATGGCGCCCGCCAGCAGGAGACTCTGCCCGGCCTGGGGCAGCAGCCCGAGCGCGAGCCCCAGCCCGGCGAGGATGAAGGAGAATTCCCCGATCTGGGCCAGGCTCGCGGAGACGGTCAGCGCCGTGTTCAGCGGGTAGCGGGAGACCACCACGATCAGGAAGGCCGCCACCGACTTGCCGAGCATGATGACGAGCGTGACGGCCACGACCTTGAGCGGTTCGTCGGTGAGGATGGCGGGATCGAAGAGCATGCCGACCGAGACGAAGAACAGCACGGAGAAGGCGTCCTTGAGCGGCAGCACGTCTTCGGCGGCGCGATGGCTGAGCGGCGATTCGCGCAGCACCATGCCCGAGAAGAAGGCGCCGAGCGCGAAGGAGATGCCGAAGAGCTTGGTGGCGGCAAACGCGATGCCGACCGCGGCGGCGATCACGGCCAGCGTGAACAGCTCGCGCGAGCCGGCCTTGGCGACCTGCCAGAGCATCCAGGTGAAGAAACGCTGGCCGAGCAGCAGCATCAGGGCCACGAAGATGGCCACCTTGCCGAGCGTGACGGACAGCGTCATGCCCAGGCTGCCGTCCGTGGCGGTCTTGCCGCCCAGCCAGGGCGACAGCGCCGGCAGCAGCACCAGGGCCAGTACGGTGACGAGGTCCTCGACCACCAGCCAGCCCACCGCGATGCGCCCGTTCAGCGACTGCAGCGTGCCCTGCTGCTCCAGCGCCTTGAGCAGCACCACGGTGCTCGCCACCGAGAGCGCGAGGCCGAACACGATCCCGGCACCCAGGCTCCAGCCCCACCACGACGCGAGGCCGGTACCGAGCAGCGTCGCCACGGTGATCTGCGCGATGGCGCCCGGGATCGCGATGCGGCGCACGCTCCACAAGTCGGCCAGCGAGAAATGCAGGCCGACGCCGAACATCATCAGCATGACCCCGATCTCGGCGAGCTGCTGGGCCAGCGCCACGTCCCCCACGAAGCCCGGCGTGGCCGGGCTGATGGCGATGCCGGCCAGCAGGTAGCCCACCAGCGGCGGCAGCTTCAGGCGGGTCGCCAGCAGCCCGAAGATGAGGGCGAGCCCGAGGCCGGCGGCGATGGTCGTGATCAGGGTGAGGTTTTCGTGCATGTCCTTTCCGGCAGGAATTTCCGTGTCTGCGAAAGGCGCGAGTGTAATGGCCGTGCGGCCACGGTGCGTATCAAAGATCCGTATCGATCTCCGGCGGCTGGTGGAAGCAGCGCCAGGCGTTGTAGTGCTCCCAGGCGGCGAGCAGGAACATCACCAGTACCGTGCCGCTGGCCAGCAGCAGCGGGGTCAGCACGGCGGCCAGCGGCCAGAGCGCCAGCGTCGCGGCAAGGGCCACCACGTGCGCGACCGGCAGCGCCGCTGCGACCACCCATTTGAAGAGCATCAGGCCGAGCAGGTAGAGGGCGGAGCTGCCCACGATCATGAGCGCCGTCTTCGGCTCGACCTGCCCGAGCGGATGCGCCAGCACGGCCTCGTCCGAGACGGCGGAGAGCACGATGCCGGCGACGATGGGCAGGTGCAGGTAGGTGTAGGCCAGCCGCGCCAGCGGCCCCGGGTTGCGCGCCTTCGCCAGGCGACGGCTGCCGTGCTCGGCGCCGACGTCGAAGTACAGCCACCACATGACCACGCTGGAGACGAAGGCCACGGCCATGGCCAGTACCGCGCCGGCGCTCCAGTCGCCGCGGCTGAAGTTGGAGCCGGTGACGAGGATGGATTCGCCGAGCGCGATGATGACGAAGAGCCCGCAGCGCTCGGCCATGTGCTCGCCCTCGATGTTCCAGTCTTCCGTCGCCGAGCGCCCCAGGCGCGGCAGCCAGAAGCCCAGCGAGGGCGACAGGTACTCGATGGCCAGCGCCGCGCCCCAGTACATCATGCGCGTCGCCATGTCCTCCTCGAGCCCGCCGGCGATCCAGAAGCCGCCGGCCAGCGCCAGCCAGCCCAGCATGCGCTGGAAATTCAGCGACAGCGCGTCGTGGTGCGCATGCAGTGCCCAGATCGCGAACAGCGTGCGCCCCACCTGCATGGCGACATAGGCCAGGGCGAACACGAGGCCGAGGGAGTTGAAGGCGTGCGGCAGCGAGGCCGTGAAAAGCAGGCCGGCGAACATCAGCACCATCAGCATGAGCCGCACCGGGATCTGCTCGGGGTCCAGCCAGTTGCTCACCCAGGTGGTGAAGATCCACACCCACCAGACGGCGAGCAGCAGCATCGTGGCCTGCAGCGCACCCAGCACGGTGAAATGCTCGAGCAGGAAGTGCGAAAGCTGGGTGGTGGCGAAGACGAAGACGAGGTCGAAGAACAGCTCGACGAAGGTGACCTTGTTGTGCGCCTCGGGATGATCCTCCGAGAGGCGCAGCAGGCGCGGGTTGCGGTTCAGCAGGGGCAGCTTCACCGGCGCGTGGTCAGTGCCGGCCGGACAGCCAGAGGCCGTAGGCCAGGGCGTTGATGGCGAGCAGGGTGAGGCCGAGCAGGTTCATGACACTGCTCGGGAGGCCGTCGGGGTAGGCCCAGGCCGTCATGTAGTGCTCGATGAAGCCGCCCTCGTAGGGCAGGGCGCCGCCGGCCACGCGCAGGCGGTTTTCCAACGGCGTCAGCGGGCAGGTCCAGCCGATGGCGGCGATGGCCACGCCCCAGGTGACCACGGGCAGGTGCCACCACATCACGCCGGGCCACCAGCGCAGCAGGAAGCCGCCGAAGGCGGCGAAGACCAGGAAGCCGTAGTGCAGCAGCATCACGAGGTTGGCGGCGATCAGGTAGCCCATGGTGGTGCGTACGTACTCGTTCGTTTGTTGTCAGTATGGGGCAGGGCC
>JAJNDL010000143.1 GCA_021156385.1 Moraxellaceae bacterium
GGAAAGCATTCTGTCAGGGAGACGCCGATGCAGTTCCGATTCCTCCGCCCGCAGGCAGTGCTGCCGCCCCGGCCTTTCGCCTCGCATCGCAAGGACAGCGAGCTCCATTACCGTGCCCTCTTCGACAACAAGACCGCCGCCATCGCGCACTGCCGCGTCATCACCAATGCCGAGGGCCGGCCGGTCGACTACGTCATCGAGGAAGTGAACAAGGTCTTCGAGCACGTGCGCGGCGTGCGGCGCGCCGCCATCGAAGGCCGCCTGCTCACCGAGTTCTACCCCGCGGTCAGGAACTTCGACTTCGATGTCATCGGCACCTACGGCCGCATCGGCCTGGAGGGCGGCGAGGGCAACTTCGAGGTCTACCACCCGCACGAGGACAAGTGGTTCAACGTCTTCTGCTACAGTCACCGCCGCGGCTGGTTCACGCTGGTCTTCCTCGACATCACCGAGAAGAAGCGCGGCCAGCTCGCCCTCGAGCAGAGCGAGCGCCGCTTCAGCGCGCTCTTCAACAACGTCACCCAGGGCGTGGCCCAGTGCCGGCTGGTCTGCGACGCCGACGGCCGCCCCGTCGACTACCTGCACCTCGCCGTCAACGACGCCGCCTGCCGCATCATGAACCTGCCGCGCGAAGCCTTCGAAGGCCGCCGCTACAGCGAGCTGTTCCCGCAGGAGCAGGACTTGGAGCCCGACCTCGTTGCCATCTTCGGCGGTGTCGTGCAGCAAGGCACCGAAGTCGACATGCGCTTCCCCTTCCCCGCCTCCAAGCAGTGGTTCGCGGTGCGCGCCATCGCCGCGGGCGGCGACGAATTCACCGTGATGTTCACCGACATCACCGCGCAGAAGCAGTCGCAGGCCATGCTCGAGAGCATGTTCCGCCAGGCCGCGGTGGGCATGGCCATCGTCGACATGGACGGTCGCGTCATCCGCGCCAACCAGCGCCTCGCCGACCTGCTCGGCTACCGGCTCGCGGACCTGCCCGGCCAGGCCTTCCGCGAGGTCACCCACACCGACGACCTGCCGGCCAACCTCGACAAGTTCCGCCAGCTGCTGCGCGGCGAGATCTCCGAATACACCATCGAGAAGCGCTACCGCTGCGCCGACGGCAGCTACAAGTGGTGCCTGGCCTCGGTAGCGCTGGCCCGCGACGAAGCCTCCTTCGCGCCCTACCTCGTCGCCGTGATCAAGGACATCAGCGAGCGCAAGCAACTCGAGGCCGAACTCGAGCAGGCGCGCCAGGAACTGGAACTGCGCGTGCAGGAACGCACGCGCGAACTGCAGCTCGCCAAGCAGCAGGCGGAAGAGGCGTTGCGCACCGCCGAGGCGGCCAGCCAGGCGCGCATGGAGTTCCTCGCCATCATGAGCCACGAAATCCGCACGCCGCTGAACGGCGTGATCGGCTTCAACGGCCTGCTGCTCGACGGCGAACTCAACGAGGAGAAGCGGCCCTATGCCGAGCTGGCGCGCCAGTCCGGCGAATCGCTGCTGCACCTGCTCAACGACTTCCTGGACTTCTCCAAGATCGAGGCCGGCCACCTCGAGCTCGAACTCACCGACTTCGACCTCGACGAGGAGATCAGCCTCGTGCTCTCACTGGTACGCGAGGCCGCGCACCAGAAGCAGCTCACGCTGACGCGCCGCTTCCAGGCGCCGCGCCGCCTGCGCGGCGACGCCGCGCGGTTGCGCCAGATCCTGCTCAACCTGGTGAGCAATGCCGTGAAATTCACCGAGGCCGGCGAGATCACCCTCTCCTGCGAGGAGCTGCGCCGCCACAACCACGTCACCTGGCTGCGCATCGAGGTACGCGACACCGGCATCGGCATCGACCCCGCCCTGCGCGACAAGCTCTTCCAGCCCTTCGTGCAGGCCGATGCCTCGACCACGCGCCGCTTCGGCGGCACCGGCCTCGGCCTCGCCATCTGCAAGCGCCTTGCCGAGGCCATGGGCGGCAGCATCGGCATGAGCAGCACGCCGGGCGAGGGCAGCATCTTCCGCATCGAACTGCCCTTCGAACGGCGCGAGAGCCCCGAACAGCTCGCGCTGCCGGTGGCGGCGCGCACCGCCGAGATCGGCAGCCGCCGCCGCGTGCTCGTCGTCGAGGACAATCCGGTGAGCCAGCAGCTCGCCTCCGCCATGCTGAAGCGCATGGGCTGCCGCGCCGATGTGGTCGGCAACGGCAAGGAAGCCATCGACGCCTGGCGCCGCCTGCCCTACGACCTCATCCTCATGGACTGCGACATGCCGGTCATGGACGGCCTCGAGGCGACGCGGCAGATCCGCGCCGCGGAAGCCCCGGGCCAGCGCATTCCCATCATCGCCATCACCGCCTCGGTGCTGGCCGGCGACGCCGAACGCTGCCGCGAGGCCGGCATGGACGACTTTATCGCCAAGCCGGTGCGCCACCAGGAGCTGAGCCAGAAAGTGCTGGCCTGCCTGCGGCCGCTGCAGGAACAGGTGACCTGAACCGCGCGCGCATGAAAAAGGCCACCGCACGGTGGCCTTTTTCATTTCCGGGGCCTGACTTGCCGGCGCAATCTCCGGCCGGCGCCCCGCACAGGCGGTCGGCCCTCAGGCTGCCGCATCGTCCGCCGGCAACCAGTTGGCGACGATGCGCGTCAGCTCGGCGATGCGAATGGGCTTGGCGATAAAGTCGTCCATGCCGGCCGCGAGGCAGGCCTCCATGTCGCCCGACAACGCGGCAGCAGTCATCGCGACGATGGGCACATGCGGGCACGCCATGGCCGTATCGCCCGGCTGCCGCAGGCCGTTCTCGCGCGTGCGCACCACCAGCGTCGCCTGCGGGCCGGTCATGACCGGCATGTGGCAGTCCATGAACACGAGGTCGTAGTGCTCGCGCTGCAACGCAGCCACCGCCGCCTCGCCGTTGCCGACCAGGTCGACCGTGCAACCCATGCGCGTCAGCATCTCTTTCACCAGGAGCTGGCTGACGGCGTTGTCCTCGGCCACCAGCACGCGGCCGCGGAAGCGGCGCGGGCGCGACGGCAGGTCGGCGTCGGCCGGGCGCGACAGGTCGGTTTCGGCAAGCAGCTCGAAGGGCAGCTCCACGCTGAAGGTGCTGCCCTGGCCCGGCGTGCTGTCGAGCCCGATCTGCCCGCCCATGGCCTCGGCAAGGCGCCGGCAGATGGCAAGGCCGAGGCCGGTACCGCCGAAGCGGCGCGTGGTCGAGGCATCGGCCTGCACAAAGGGCTGGAACAGGCGCACCTGCACGTCGGGATCGATGCCGATGCCGGTATCGCGCACCTCGAGGCGCAGCCAGACGCGGCCGGCCTTGCGCGACACCTCGCGGCAGACCAGCTCGATGGTGCCCTGCGCCGTGAACTTCACGGCATTGGACAGCAGGTTGAGCAGGATCTGGCGCAAGCGCGACGGATCGCCACGCAGGCGGTGCGGCGCCAGCACCTCGTGGCGCAGGTCCAGGCCCTTCTGCTGCGCATGCGGCAGCATCATGGCCATGGCGTTGTACACCTCCTGGTGAGGATCGAAGGGCGTCAGCTCGAGTTCGAGCCGGCCGGCCTCGATCTTGGAGAAATCCAGGAAGTCGTTGAGCAGCTGCAGCAGCGTTTCCGCGGAGTCGCGCGCGAGTTCGGCATAGCGGCGTTTCTCTTCGGTGATCTCGCCGTCCAGCAGCAAACTGCTGAAGCCGATCACGCCGTTCAGCGGCGTGCGGATCTCGTGGCTCATGGTGGCGAGGAAATCGCTCTTGGCGCGGTTCGCCTTCTCGGCGGTGTGCTTGGCCTCCTGCTCGGCGGCGAGGCTGGCCTTCAGCTTCTCGTGCGCCTCGCGCAGGGCCGCCTCGGCGTGGCGGCGCTGCGCGACTTCGGCGGACAGCGCGGTGTTCGAGGCCTGCAGCTCGGCGGTGCGTTCCAGCACGCGCGCCTCGAGCTCGCGGTAGGCCTCCTGCACTTCCTGCTGCAGGCGCTTGCTCTCGGTAATATCGGTAGAGATGGCGCAGGTGGCGTAGGGCGCACTGTGCTCGCTGTCGCGCACCGGGAACTTGATGGTGAGGTAGGTGTGCCAGCTGCCGTCCTTGTGGCGCACGGTCTCCTCGGCGCGGATGGGCCGGTCGGCCTGCAGCGCGGCGAGGTCGTTGGCCCAGAGCACCTTCGCCACCTCCGGCGGGAAGAGCTCGTGCACGTTGCGGCCGATGAACTGCTCGCGCGGCGGGATGTCCAGCACTTCGAAGATGACGCGGTTGGCGAGGATGATGGTGCCCTCGCGATCCTTCATCGAGATCAGCACCGAGGAGTTGTCGAGGATGGCCTGCAGCTGCGCGCGTTCGCGGCGCAGTGCGTCCTCGGCGCTGTGGCGCGCGGTCTCGTCGCAGATGATGAGCGTGCAGTCGCCATGGCGCGGACTGTAGGCGTAGAGGGAAATCCATTTGCCGTTGCCGGGCAGCTGCAGTTCGGCGCGCGATTCGCGACCCTCCAGCGCTACCTGTCCGAACGCGGCGATGAAGTCGACCGCATGGGTCGCCGTCTCGGGCCAGATCTCGCTGATGCGCCGGCCTTCGACCTGTTGGCGGGTGATGCCGATGATCTCCTCGTAGGCCGCATTCACCTTCTCGATGACGAAGTCGGTGGCACGGCCATCGTCGCCGGTAACGGCGCGCAGGTGCGCGAAGCCCTGGGTGCGCGTGTTGAAGAGCGCGGTGTAGCGCTGCTCGCTCTCGCGCAGCGCCTCCTCCATGCGCACGCGCTCGTCGATGTCGCGGCCGATGACGGCACAGCGGCCGCGCTGCGGGCTGAAGGCATAGACCTCGTACCAGCGCCCCATGGCCGTGCTGAATTCCTGGAAGAGCAGCGGCTGGCCGGTGTCGGCAACG
>JAJNDL010000144.1 GCA_021156385.1 Moraxellaceae bacterium
AAGCCCACCGGCAGCGTCAGGAGCTTGTCGAAAATTTCCTGGCGCATCTCGTAGACGATGTGGCGCGACACCAGCGACAGGAAGTAGTTGCCCATGAAAATACCGAAGCTGCGGATGAAGATGATGCCGACGATGAGCAGCGGTAAGAGATTCTTGGCATCCTGGTTCTGGTGCTCGATGGCATCGATGATGTACTGGAGGAGCTTGGCGCCGGCCCATTCGGTCTGCGCGTTGATGATGAAGCCGACGACGCCGAGCAGGAACAGCCCCCAGTGGCGGCGCGTGTAGCGCAACAGGCGCTTGTAGACCTGCCAGCCGGAAGCTTGGTGAGATGCCTGTGTTTCCATTTCGCTCGCCGCAATGCGGGGCAGGTGCCCTGTCCCGGTGGATGACCCGCCTTATTTTTTCTCGGACTGGCGCGTGCTGATGCTGAGGCTCTCGAAGCCCATCTGGCCGGCCACGTCCATTACCGTGACCACGGCCTGGTGCGGTGTATTGCTGTCGGCAGAGATGATGAAGGGCAGGTCGCGGCTGCCTTCGCTCGCCTTCTCGATGGCCGAGCGCAGGCTGGTGGGCTGGGTGCTGGCCAGCACCTGCCCGTTCACGGCGTAGTTGCCGGTCGAGCTCACCGCCACCTCGATGTTGCGCGCGGCCACGGCAGAGGTGTCGCCCTTCGCTTCCGGCAGGCTGATCTGCAGCTTGCTGGGGCGCAGGAACGTCGTGGTCAGCAGGAAGAAGACGATCAGGAAGAGCAGGCAGTCGATCAGCGGCGTGAGGTTGATCTCGAGCGCATCCTGGGCGGGACGTCGGAACTTCACGCCGGGGTCTCCTTCGATCTCGCCGGCGCCGCGGCGGCAGGCTTCTTCGCCGTCTCCTTGAAGTCCACCTCGCGGTCGCCATGCAGGATGTCGACGAGCTTGATGGCCTGCTGCTCCATCTCCACCGTCAGCGTGGCGATGTGGCGCAGGAACCAGCGGTGCATGACCATGGCGGGAATGGCCACCACGAGGCCGCCCGCAGTCGTGATCAGCGCCTTGGAAATGCCGCCGGCAAGCAGTGCCGGATCATTGAGGCCGCTGGACGTCACCGCCATGAAGGCCTCAATGATGCCAACCACCGTGCCCAGCAGGCCGAGCAACGGCGAGATCATGGCCAGCGTGCCGAGCAGCGAGAGATAGCGCTCCATCTCATGCACCACGTGCGAACCGGCCTCCTCGATGCTTTCCTTCATGATTTCGCGACCATGCTTGGAATTCACCAGGCCGGCGGCAAGGATTTCGCCGAGCGGCGAATCCGCACGCAGCTCGCGGAGTTTCGCGGCGTCGAGCTGGTTGCCCTTGATCCATTTCCAGACGCGTGCAAGCAGGTCGGGCGGCGCGACACGGCTGGCGCGCAGCGTCCAGGCACGTTCCAGGCAGATGGCCAGCGTCAGCGTTGATGCGATGATGAGCGGCAGCATCAACCAGCCACCCGCCTTGATCAGCTCCCACACGGTCGGACACTCCGTAAAAAAGGAAAATGCAGGCCTGTGCCTGCTGAAAACCGAACCTACTTTACCGGTTTACCCCTACCCCGCCAAGCGCGGCAAACCCTCGTCCGTACTGGAAAAAGCGCGCTCCGTCTCAGTTGTACCAATAGCGGGCGGCGGTGCGCCGGAACTCTTCCGTGCGCACCACGCCGCGCTCGTCCAGCCACAGCGTGACGGCGCCGCTCGCGGCGGTGTTGCGCCAGGGAATGCGGGCCTCGTCGAGACGTGCCAGTACTTTGTCGCTGGGGTGGTGAAAGGCATTGCGGTAACCGGCGGAGACCAGCGCCCACCGTGGCCGTACCGCGGCGAGAAACTCGGCCGAACTGGAGCTGCGGCTGCCATGATGAGCGAGCACCAGCACATCGGCGTGCAATTCCCGGGGCGAGAAGGCCGACACCAGCGCAAGCTCTGCCACTCTGTCGATGTCGCCCGGCAGGATGACGGTGGAATGACCGCGCCGGATGCGCAGCACGCAGGAGCGGTTGTTGTCCTTGCGCGCGAACTGCGCCTGCTGCTCATTGGGGAAGAGCACGGCGAAATCCCAGCCGTCCCACTGCCAGCGCTGTCCGGCCCGGCATTCACGCCAGGGCATGCCCTCCGGCAGCCCCAATCCCTGCGGCCGCGCGCCAAGGCCGTCGCCGACCGGCAGCGCAGCGAGCAGCGACGCGGCGCCGCCGGTATGGTCCCTGTCGTCATGGCTCAGCACCAGGCGGTCCAGCCTGCGTACGCCCTGCCGCTGCAGTGCCGGCAGGATGATGCGGCGGCCGGCATCGGCATGCGGCCCGAGCGTCGGCCCGGTGTCGTAGAGCAGGCGGTGGTGCTGCGTTTCCACCAGCACCGCCAAGCCCTGCCCGACATCGAGCAGCGTCACGCGCATCTGCCCAGGCTGCAGCTGCGGAGCGGGCAGGAACAGTGGCAGCAGGAAGGCCGGCGCCAGCAGCTTCAGCCGCCACTGCAGGGGTTGCAGCAGGCAGGCCAGTGCCAGGACGAGACAGAGGAACCCTAAAGGACCGGGCAGGCTCCAGGGCACGCTGGCGCCCGGCCATGCCGCGAACTGATCGAGCAGCGCATCGAGTACCGTAATCAGCCAGATACCGCCCTTCCAGGCCAGCACGGCCACGCCCTCCATTCCGCCGCACCAGAGCAGGAGGCCGGCGAGGCCGGCCGGCACGACAAGAAAGGTCACCACGGGTACGGCCAGCAGGTTGGCGAACGGCGACACCCAGCTCGCCTGCCCGAAAAACCATACGGTGAGCGGCAACAACAGCAGCGAGATCAGGAGCTGCGCCTGCAGCGCCTGGCGCCACGGCGGCAGGTCGCGCAGCGCACGACCCAGTAGCATGAGCAACGCCACCGCACCGAAGGACAGCCAGAAGCCGGCGGCATGCACCGCCAGCGGCGACCACAGCAGTACGGCGATCAGCGCCAGCAGGAGGATTTGGAACGGCGGCAGCCTGCGCTCGCGGCAGCACAGCACCGCAACCACCGCGAGCATGACCAGCGTGCGCCGGGTCGGCAGGGAGAATCCCGCCACCAGGCTGTAGGCGACAGCCACCGCCAGCCCAGCCAGCAGGGCCGGCTTGTGCAGCGGCACGCGCAGGGCCAGCCCCGGAAAAAAACGCAGCAGGCGCAGTGCACACCAGCCGGCAAGCGCTCCCAGCAGCGTGACATGCAGGCCGGAGATCGCCATGAGATGCACGATGCCGGTGTCGGAATAGCGCTCCCATGCCGCGTCCGGAACCAGCGCCCGGTCACCGCTGACCAGGGCCAGCAGCACACCGGCCGCGCCATTGTCCGGGAAGCTCCTGATGAAGGTGTCGCGCAATCGCTGACGCAGGCAGTCGATGGCAAAGCCGGCCGGCTTCTCGCAGGTCAGCGACCGCACCGTACCCGTCGCGGTAATCTCCTCGGACAGCAGCCAGGCTTCGTAATCGAATCCGCCGGCATTGGCGACGCCGTGCGGACGCTTGAGCCGTACCGCGATCCCGCACCGGGCGCCCGGCTCCAGCGCCACCGGACGCGCACTGAAAAGCTGCCACGTGCCGTCCGTAACGAGTGCGGCAGCGCCCTCCTCCATTTGCAGCGTCGTCGGCAGGAAATGAAAGCGCATGCCGCCGATGCCGGAAGGCTCGGGCAATCCCTGCACGGTGCCCTGCGCCAGCAGCACGCGCCCTTCCCACGCCTGCGGAATGCGTAGCTCGAGGGCCTGTCGCGCGGCCGACACGGACCAGGCGGCGGCAAGGAAGAAAAGGCTTCCGGCAAGCAGTGTGCTGTTGCGCCGCCACCCTGCGGCAAGCGCCAGGACGCCGGCTGGCACGAGCAGCGCCCATAGCGGCGGCAGCACCGGCAACAGGGGCAGTATCAGGAAGCCGGCAGCGGCGGCGGCAAGGAGGAAACCCATCGCACTTCCTTGTGACTTGGGAGGCGTCGAGCATGGCAGACATCGCGCCGCCGCCATATCCGCTGCCGGAATCATCCTGCGCAAAAGCCATTGACCCGACACAGCCTATTGTCAAAGATGGCGCACCTTTCCGTGGTTGCCGCCCATGCCGAAACGCCTGATCCGTCGTTACCTGCCGACGCCGGAACGCATCATCCACCACCCGGCCCTGCGCTTCATGGGCAAGCGCCTGGCCGACCCCTCGCTCTGGCACCTGCATCGCCGCTCCGCGGCCGGCGCCATGTTCTGGGGGCTGTGGACGGCGATGATGCCCATGCCCTTCCAGATGCTGCTGGCGGCGACGCTGGCCATCTTCTTCCGCGTCAACCTGCCCCTCACCATCGTGCTGACATGGGTCAGCAATCCGCTGACGGCGATTCCGCTGATCTGGGTGGCGTACTGGCTGGGCAGCCTCTTCCTCGGCGTGCCCATGCTGAGCGGCGGCGAGCTGCGCCAGGTGCTGGACGACCTGACCATCGTGATCGGGGGCTGGTTCGGCGGCGCCCACACCACGCCCACCGATCTCGGCAGGTATGTCGAGCCTTTCCTGCTCGGCGCCATGACGCTGGGCTTTCTTTGCGGAATCGTGGGCTACGTGCTCATGCGCGTGTACTGGCGCTGGCACGTGGTGAAGGCCTGGCGCCGGCGCCTGGAGCGCCGCCAGGCACAGGCAGCGGGCTGAAACGGCTCAGGCCGCCGTGCCGAGGCGGCCGTGGTCCATGCGCAGGATGCGCTGCGCGGACTTCGCCAGTCCCAGGTCGTGGGTCACGATGACGAAGCTGATGCCGAGCTCGCGGTTGAGCTCGGCGAGCAGGTCCTGCACTTCCTGCGAGGTGTCGTTGTCGAGATTGCCGGTAGGCTCGTCCGCAGTGCCACGCGCTGGCGCTCGCCACCGGAGAGTTCCGAGGGCTTGTGCTGCAGGCGCTCGCCCAGCCCCACCCGCTGCAGCAGTTTTGTCGCCTTCGCCGCGGCACCGCCGATGTCGCCATCGCGCAGCAGCAGCGGCATGCAGACGTTTTCCAGCGCCGTGAACTCGGGCAGCAGGTGGTGGAACTGGTAGACGAAGCCGATGTGGCGGTTGCGCAGCAGGCCGCGCTGCACTTCGTTGCAGCGGCTGAAATCCTGGCCGCAGATGCGC
>JAJNDL010000145.1 GCA_021156385.1 Moraxellaceae bacterium
CGGCAAATTCCGCTTCCGGCTCCGGCGCAAACGCAGCGTCGTCCGCCAGTGTCGCCGGGACGAGAGCGGCCTCATGACCCGGTACCGCGGCACCCGCAGCGGGATCGCGGCGGTAGGCGTTGATGGCGTTGACCAGATCGATGCCCGACGGACAGCGGCCGCTGGAACGCAACTCGCCCACCATGTCCGCGAGGCGGTCGTGGCAGCGCAGCAGCAGCTCCACCAGGTCCGGCGTGCCCGCATAGCGGCCATCGACCAGTCCTTCGTAGAGGAACTCCAGTTCGTGCGCGAGATCGCCCAAGGCGCGGATCTCGGCAAGGCGTGCGCCGCCCTTCAGCGTATGCAGGTGCCGCTGCAGCGCTGCGAGCGCCGGCGTGTTGTTGCTGTCGTTGCGCCAGGCATCAAGTTCGTTCTGCGCGGCATCGAGGACCTCGTCGGCTTCCTCGAGAAAGATCTCCAGCAGCTCGGGATCGACCATCTCCACCGTGGTCATCGCCGCCGGCTCTTCCCAGTTCGGTTCGTCGCCCGCGGTGACAAGCTCGCCGAGGCTCTGCTGCACTTCCGGCTCGAAGGCGACCACGGCGGGCTCGTCGCTGAATGCCGGCACTGCCGGCGCGGCGGCTGCGGGCTGCTCCATCAGTTCGAGCAGGCGCGCAAGCAGCGCCTCGTTGGGCTGCACGGTCTGGCTTGCCGCCAGCGTGTCGAAGACGTCAACGATTTCCTCGTGGCCGGCCACGAGGTCGGTGAGCACGGCCTCGGCCGCCAGCTCGTGATCGGCGACGCGGTCGTAGACGACGGCGAGGCGTTCGCAGAGCAGCGCCAGTGGCGCGACGTCTTTCTGCGCGGCCGCCTTGTGCAGGCGCATCAGCTCCTGCTGCAGCGTTTCGATGTTCGCGGCAGCGTCGGCCGCAGCCAGCCAGCCCTCCAGCTCCCAGGGCGCATCCAGCACATGGTCGAGACCGAGCTCCATGAAGCTGGCGACGAGTCCCTGCGTGGCGGCCGTGAGATCGACCGCATCACCGCCGAGCTTGTCGGCCTGCTCCTTCTCGAGATGCGCGAGACGCTCGTGATCGAGCTGGCGGATACGGGCGATCAGCTCCTGCTTGCCGGACAGGCGGCCCTTGCCACCCTGGTTGAGGTCGGCGATGCAGTACTCGATGAAGGCATGGCCTTCCTCCAGCACCTGCAGGTGTTCGCGACGTGCGTGACCGACCTGGTTGCGCAGGTCCTTGAAAAGATGTTCGAGCGGCGCGGCGACTTCGGCCACCGGCTTGATGCCGGCCATGCCGGCAGAGCCCTTCAGCGTGTGCAGTGCCCGCAGCACGTCATCGGGAATCGAGAAGTGGTTGCGCTCCGCATCGACGGTCTGCAGGTACTGCTCGATGATGTCGAGGTGCATTTCCGCTTCGCCGCTGAAGATCTCCAGCAGCATGGGATCGACTTCGTAATCCGGCTCGGCTTCCTCGGTGACAGCGACGGCCTCCTCGGTCACCGGCACTTCGGTGGCGGCAAGCTCGCTGGGGACGTCCGCTTCCGCGGTGCGCTCCGCAAACTCCAGTTCGTCATCGGCAGAAGCGAGGGAAGCCAAGTCAGCCAGTCCGTCGGGCGCGGCGTCCAGCTCGCTGGCTGTCGCCTCGGCGGCCTCGGCTTCGGCGACGAGGGTGTCGGCCTCGGCCGCGAGGCTGGCCACCAGGGCGTCGAAATCGTCGGCAGCACCGCCATCCGACTCCGCCTCTTCGGCGGCTTCGTCTTCGCTGTCCTGCGCCTGCTCGGCGGCATTGGCGACATCCATGGCGGACAGCTTCTCGCCGCGCGAGATCGCTTCGGCGGCAGCCATCAGCGGACTGGTATCGACGCGCGGTTTCTGCCGGCCGGCAAAGTCCTCGACCAGGCCGGGAATGATGGCGAGCGCCTCGGACACCAGGTTCACCATGACCTGGTCCGGCGCCAGCACCTTGTCGCGCACCTTGTTCAGCATGGTCTCGAAGGCCCAGGCGAGTTCGCCCACGACCTTGGCGCCGACCATGCGGCCCGAGCCCTTCAGCGTGTGGAAGCCACGGCGGAATTCCAGCAGCGACTCCGAATCGTCGAAGTTCGCGGCCCACTTGGGAAAGTACTCGTTGATGTTCTGCAGGACTTCTTCGGCTTCCTCCACGAAGATCTCGCGGATTTCCTCGTCGAAGTCGTGATTGTCCTCCGGCATCTGCGTGAGCACCGGCAGGAGGGGCTTCTTGGGCAGCTCGACGGGCGCGGCAGCGACAGGCTCGGGCTCGGGTTCAGAAATGGTGGCGTCGAGGAGTTCAGGCTCGTCGTCCCCGCTGAGCTCCGGCTCCAGGTCCTGGATGAGCTCCGGCTCTTCGTCCTGCAGAAGTTCCGGCTCCGCATCTTCGATGAGTGCCGCTCCGGTACCGCTCTCCACATCCGGCAGTGCTGCCACGGCCTCAATGTCCAGCGCGTCGTCGAGCTCCGGAAAGGCATCGTCGCCCGTCGCCATGGCGGACTCGAGCTCCTCGAGCGAGACATCCTCGAGCGTGGCGAAATCCTCGGCATCGGCAGCGGCTTCCGGCGGCACGCTTGCGGCGGCGCGCACATGCGTCTCGTCGTCGAGTGCGGCGGAGACCGTGTCGGCGGCTTCGGTGAGTGCCGGGATGTCGTCGAGACCGCCATCCCCGAGGCCCGCGGTTTCCGCTGCCAGCCAGTCTTCGTCCAGGGCATCGGTCGCACCGGCAACGCCGGCAGGCGCCAGCTCCACGGCGTCATCGAAGTCGGCCGTGATCAGTTCGGCATTGTCGTCATCCAGCGCGACGTCCCCGAAATTGCCGACGTGCAGGCGCTCCTGCATCTCCTTCAGCTCATCGGGCACGGGCCGCATGACGGTTTCATCGGTGCTGGCGATCAGCACCTCGTCTTCACGCACCTCGACCGGCAGGTCCTGCGCGGGAGGGGCGACCGCCTCGGCCATCTCGGCCTCGAGCGAATCCTCGTCCTGCACCTGCCACTCGGACTCCGTCCCGCGGGCAGGTTCAGTAGGGTTTTCGGCAGCACCTCCGGCGGCTGCGCCGTCATTGCCGTAACCCAGCTTGCCGAGACCGCGCTCGGCGATGTCCAGGATGTTGTCGCCGCCATGCGCATCGTTGGCGACACGCTCCAGGTAGTACTCGACCGAAGTGATGACGTCAGCCAGCGTGTCCATCTCCTGCCAGTCCGGACGATGCTGTCCGGCCAGCAGGCGCTCGGACACATAGCGGCGGGCGCCGGCGAGGATTTCCGCCGGACGCGACAGCTGGAGGATGAAGAGGCTGCCGCGCACCATGTCGATGAGTTCGGGAATGGCCTGCAGGTGCGTCGGATTCCACTGCGAGGCAATGTATTCGATGATCGCGTCCTTGGCCTTTTCCAGCGCGCTGCGCGATTCGCGCAGTACCGCGGACTGGGCTTCGGAGAGCTGGTCGGAGGCGGAGAATTCGTTGGCCGCGGCCCTCTGCTGGCCGAGCGGCTTTTCCGCGACCATGCCGGTGAGGGTGGCTTCGACGTAGAGCAGCGCGCCGGCGATGTCGAGCAGCGTACCGTCGACGGGATTGACGCCGTCGCGTGCAAAGCCCTCGATGGCGTCGATCTGCTCCTGCAGGATGCGGCGCGGCTGGCCGAGGCCGAGCACGGCGACCGTGTCGGCGACCTGCTTGAGCACGGGCACCTGGGAGGTGAGATCGGCAATGTTCTTTTCGGCGTCGCTCTTGCGCACGAAGAGGTCGAGCGCATCCTTGACGCGGGCCAGCTCCTCGCAGAGCGCGTCCACCACGGACTTCATGGCCTCGCGGTCCGGGCCGTTCATGCGCGCACGCTCGTCGTTGACCAGCGCCTCGCCCGGCAGGGCCTCATCGAGCTTGTAGAGTGCCTTGACCGCCTGCAGGCGCGGCGTGGCGCCGCCACTCTTGGCAACGTAGTAGAGCAGGTTCTTCAGCAGCTCCGTGGGTACCTTGATCCCGCCATCCTCGATGGAGAGGCGCAGCTGGCGGTCGATCTGGCCGAGCAGCATCTTGATGGCGGTGCTGACTTCCACGCTCTGGTGCTGCAGGCCTTCGACGATGGCGGCGCCGACCTGCCAGAGCTCGCGGATGGGCGATGCGCCGGCCGTGCTCTCCAGGCGCGCAAACACCTGGCTCATCTTCTTGAGGTTGTCGGAAAGGTTTTCGTTGCGGATGAAGCCGAGCAGGGAGAGTTGGTAGACCTGGCGGATCTTCTTCAGGAGGCCAGCATCGGTAGCCGTGGCCGGCGCCACCTGGATGGGCGCGCGCTCGCCGGCATCGAGGTCCGGCGTGAACAGCGCGGTCTCGGACAGCAGCGGCTCGCCACGTGTGGCACGCATGTCGTTCATGAGCGGCAGCAGCACCACCGGCAGGTCGCGACGCGACTGCTTCACGCGGTCCAGGTAGGGCGGCAGCTGCAGGATGGCGCGCATCAGCACTTCCTGGCCTTCCGCGACGCGGGCCACCTGGCCGTTGATCAGCGCCTGGCAGAGCTTTTCCATCTCCTCGGCAAGCAACGCCGCGCCGTAGAACTCGACGATCTGCAAGGTGCCGTGAACCTGGTGCAGGTAGGCCAGGCAAAAGCGCATCTGCGCCGCGTCTTCGGGATTTTCGACAAACGCCTCGAGCGCCTGTCGCGCCTGCTTCAGCGTTTCCTCGATTTCGCCCTTGACCCAGTCCAGCGCCAGGAAGCTGTGGTTCTCACTCATTCGTCACGCCCTCAGGGGCCTCTTTCTTTTCATCGGCTCTGCACACGGCAGAGTTCTCTAAATTTCACGCCTTGCGCCGGAACGCCTGCGTATCCGGCAATCCACCGCTTCGCCGAGTCCCACCACGAGCAACCCGCCGGGTGCGAGGCGCACGGCGAGATTGGTCAGGATGTCGCGCTTGCGGAAGCGGCGGAAATAGATCAGCACGTTCTGGCAGAAGATCACGTCGAGGCCGGAGAGCGGCGCCTTGTCCAGCTCCATGATGTTGAGCTGCACGAAAGCGACGCGCTTCTTCAGC
>JAJNDL010000146.1 GCA_021156385.1 Moraxellaceae bacterium
GTACTCAAGCCGGGCGGCCGTCTGCTCGTGCTGGAGTTCTCCAAGCCCGTCGTCGAACCGCTGTCGCGAGCCTACGATGCCTACTCGTTCAGCATACTGCCGGCGCTCGGCCAACTCGTGACGCAGGACTCCAGCAGTTATCGTTACCTGGCCGAATCCATCCGCATGCATCCCGACCAGGAAACCCTGAAGGGCATGATGGACAAGGCCGGCTTCGAGCGCACCGACTACCACAACCTCACCGGCGGCATCGTCGCCCTGCACCGCGGGTACAAGCTGTGACGTCGCTACCGCAGGTTCTCGCCGTGAAGGCGCTGGAGCGCCTCATCCGTCAGGCCCTGGAGCTCGACCCTGCCACGCAGCAGCGACTGAGCCGCTATGCCGGAAAACGTATCTATGTGGAGACGAGGGCTCCTGCGCTCGGCATCCTCGTCTGCCTGGAAGACGATGGCGTCCACCTGAGCCCGGAGGAAGGACCGCATCCGCACGCAACCATCGAGGCGCCAAGCTTTGAATTGCTGAAGATGGCACTCTCGCGAGAGGCCCATTTCATCGGCGGCCCGGTCAAGGTCAACGGCGACGTCATCCTCGTGCAGGAACTTCACAGCATCGGACGCCAGCTCGACATCGACTGGGAGTCCGGCCTCGCCCGCGTGCTCGGCGACTCCGTGTCCTATCCGGTGTCACGCGGCCTGCGACACCTCTTCGGCTTCGCCAACCGCGTTGCCAGCACACTCCTGCAGAACACGGGAGAATACCTGCGCGAAGAAAAGGAGCTGGTGCCGGTGCGCTGGGAGGTCGAGGAATTCCTTACCGACAACCGCGACCTGCGCGCCGACCTCGACCGGGTGGAATCGCGCCTTTCCCGACTCAAGAAACGCCTGGGCACGCTCGAAGGCAAGGACGCAACCTGATGCTGCAACACCTGCCGCGACTGCTCACCATCTGGACGGTCATTGCGCGGTACCGCCTCGATACGCTCCTTCCGCCGCCACCCGACCTGCGTGCCCGCTTTTTCATTTTCTGCCTTCGCCTGCATCCGGCGTGGTGGCTTGCCGGACGTCGTGCCCACGAGCCGCAGAGACTGCGTCTTGCCTTCGAAGAGCTCGGCCCCCTCTTCATCAAGCTCGGCCAGCTTCTGGCCACGCGGCGCGACTTGCTGCCCGAAGCCGTGCTGGACGAGCTGGCCAAGCTGCAGGACCAGGTGCCGCCCTTCTCGTCGCGCGAGGCCATTGCCATTGTCGAGCGTGAGCTGAAGGCCCCGCTGGCACAGAAATTCTCCCGTTTCGATGAAGCGCCGCTGGCCGCTGCTTCCATCGCCCAGGTGCATACCGCCGCACTGCCGGACGGACGCGAGGTGGTGGTGAAGATCCTGCGCCCGGGCGTGCAGGAAGAAATCCGCCGCGACATGACGCTGCTGCGCGATCTCGCCGCCTGGCTGGAAACCCGTTTTCCCGAACTGGGCCAGTTCCACCCGCAGCGCATTGCCCGCGACTACGAACAGACCCTGCTCGACGAGACGGATCTCGCCCGTGAGGCCGCGAACACGCGACGCATGCGTGCCAACTTCCCGGATTCGCCGCTGCTCTACGTGCCGGAGGTGCATGGCGAGTGGTGCACGCCACAGATCATGGTGGCCGAGCGCATCTACGGTGTCCCCATCGACGACACGGCTTCCTTCGCCCGGCTCGGCATCGACCGCAAGGCGCTAGCCGAGAAAGGCCTGACGATCTTCTTCGCGCAACTGCTGCATCACAACTTCTTCCACGCCGACATGCATCCCGGCAACGTCTTCGTGGAAACAGCGAATCCCGAGGCACCGCGCTACATTGCCCTCGACGTCGCCATCGTCGGCCAACTAGCCCGCGAGGACCAGCTCACCGTAGCGCGCCTGCTGCTTGCGCTGATCCAGCGCGACTTCATGGAGGTCATCCGCACCGCGCACCGCGCCGGCTGGCTGCCGCCCGGCGCCAACCTGCACCAGCTTGCGGACGAGGTGCAGCGCATTGCCGGCCAGGCGCTGGACAAGCCCATCGACCAGGTGCAGTTCGGGCCCATCATGGTGGCGCTGCTCGACATGGCGCGTACGCACCACCTCGAGATTCCTGTGCAGCTCGTGCTGCTCATCAAGACGCTGATACACGTCGAAGGCCTCGGCCGCTCACTCTACCCGCAGCTCGACATCTGGACGCTGGCACGCCCGCTGGTGACACGCTGGCTGCAGGACCAGATCGGCCCCGCCGCCCTGCTCAAGCGCCTCTCCGAACAGGCACCCGGCATCATCACCGGCCTGCCCGACATGCCCGACCTGCTGCTGGATGCGCTGACCCAGATGCGCTCCAGCGGGCAATGGCAGGACCGCCAGCTGCGCGAATTCACGCGCCTTCGCCAAGAGCTGCGCGCCGGTCGCCGCCGCGACCTGCTGGGCCTGGCCGGCATCGGCGGCGGCATTGCCCTCGCCGCACTCAGCCAGGGCAGCGTGGCCCTGCTCGGCGCACTGCTCGCCCTTGCCGCCTTCGGCTGGCGCCTCGCCGCAGGCTGAGCGAAGGGGTATCCTTCGCCCCATCTTCTATCGGGACTGCACCATGAACTGGCTGGATGAAGTGCGCTGGGACGCCAACGGCCTCGTGCCGGCGATTGCCCAGGATTTCCGCACGGGCCGCGTGCTGATGGTCGCCTGGATGAATCGCGAAGCCCTGACGCTCACCGCCCAGGAAGGCCGCGCCGTGTACTGGTCGCGCTCGCGCGCCAGGCTCTGGCGCAAGGGCGAGGACTCCGGTCACGTGCAGAAGCTGCACGAGCTGCGCCTGGACTGCGACGGCGACGTCATCGTCCTGCAGGTGGAGCAGATCGGCGGCATCGCCTGCCACACCGGGCGCGAATCTTGCTTTTACAGGCGATGGGAAGACGGCCAGTGGCAGACCGTCGACGCCGTCCTCAAGGATCCCGACTCGATCTATGCCGCCGCACAGGGCAAACCACATGAATAATGACATCCTGCAGGAACTCGCACGCATCCTCGAGGAGCGCAAGCAGGCCACGCCCGATTCGTCATACGTGGCCAGCCTCTACCACAAGGGCCTCAACAAGATCCTGGAGAAGGTCGGCGAGGAGTGTACCGAGACCCTCATCGCCGCCAAGGATGCCGAAGCAAGCGGCAAGCACGAGGCCCTGGTCTATGAAACCGCGGATCTCTGGTTTCACACGCTCGTCATGCTTTCCCACTTCAATCTGCGCCCCGAGTCCGTGCTCGACGAACTCGCGCGCCGCTTCAACGTTTCCGGCCATGCCGAAAAGGCGGCACGCGCCACCTCTCAACCCTCCGCGGAGTGAACCATCATGCTGTCCGGCCTGTCTCTTCCCCACATCATCCTGCTGCTCGTCGTCGTGGTGCTGATTTTCGGCACCAGCAAGCTCAAGAATGCCGGCCGCGACCTCGGCGGCTTCTTCAAGGGCTTCAAGGAAGGCATGAAGAGCGACGAAGAAAAGCCACAGCCCCCGCAGCAGCTCACCCAGGAGCAGAATGGCAACGCTGCCCAGCAGACGTCCGAAAAGAAAGACAACGTCTAAGCCATGTTCGATGTCGGCTTCAGCGAGCTGATACTGCTGGCCATCGTGGCGCTGGTCGTGCTCGGCCCGGAAAAGCTGCCGCATGCGGCCCGTATCCTGGGGGCTTGGGTAGGGCGCATCCGTCGTACCGTCAGCACCATGCAGGCCGAGATCGAGCGCGAGGTCGCCACGCAGGAAATCCGCAGCAAGCTGGAGAGCGAGTTCAGCGAAATCGGCGGCCCCGACCTGGTAAAGGAGCTGCAGGAAGAGCGCCGGCAACTCGAATCCGACTGGCAGGAGACACGGCACGCACTGGCAAACGATGCCGCCATGACAGTGCAATCCGCCCCGACACCCGACCAGTCCCTGCTGGCCCAGGCAGCGAAGCCCCTTGAAGAAGTGGAGGTCGATGGCGAAAAGGCCTACCGGGAATGGCTGGAAGCACAACGCCAGAACCGCATTGCTCCGCCCTCTTCCAGTGCCTCCGGCGACCAATCCGCACCATGACAGAAACCAGCAACGGCGAAATGCCGCTGATCTCCCACCTTATCGAACTGCGCACACGGCTGATGCGCGTGCTAGGTGTGCTGATCGGCGGATTCTTCCTGCTCGTCTACTTCCGCAACGACCTCTACGCCGCCGTCTCGGCCCCGTTGCGCGAACTTCTGCCGCCCGGCAGCACCATGATTGCCACCGACGTGACCGCGCCCTTCATGGCGCCGTTCAAGCTCACCTTCTTCGTGGCACTTTTCCTCGGTGTTCCCTACATCCTGCATCAGATATGGGGCTTCATCTCGCCGGCACTCTACCGGCACGAGAAGCGCATCGCCGTCCCGCTGCTCATGTCGAGCATCGTGCTGTTCTACGCTGGCGTGGCCTTCGCCTATTTCATCACCCTGCCGGCCATCCTCGGCTTCTTTACCCAGGTCGGCCCCGAAGGCGTGGCGATGATGACGGACATCAATCTCTATCTCGACTTCGTGCTGAAGCTCTTCCTTGTGTTCGGCTTCACCTTCGAAATCCCGGTCGCGGTTTTTCTCGTCATCTGGTCCGGTGTCGTGAGCAGCGACACGCTGATCGACAAGCGCCGTTACGTCATCGTCTTCTGCTTCTTCATCGCCATGTTCCTGACGCCGCCGGACGCGCTCTCCATGGCCATGCTTGCACTACCGATGTGGCTGCTGTTCGAGGCGGGACTTTTCTTCGGACGACTCATGGAAAAGCGCAAGACGGTCGAGGCATAACGGCAGGGATGATGAAAA
>JAJNDL010000147.1 GCA_021156385.1 Moraxellaceae bacterium
CCGTAGCCAGGTGTATTGGCGCTTGGCCAGCTGACGGGTGGCGTAGATGCCGCGCAGACGCATCTCGGCGCGGTCGTACTCGCCCTCCAGGTAGGCCCAAACCTGGGCATAGCCCACGGCGCGCATGGAGGGCAGGCCGGCATGCAGCTCCGGTCGGGCGCGCAGTGCCTCGACCTCGCCCACCAAGCCCTGCTCCAGCATCTCGTCGAAGCGGCGCTCGATGCGGTCGTGCAGCTCCGCCCGGTCGGGTGGCATCAGCGCCACCTGGACGAGCCGGTACGGCAGGGGCTCCGGCGGCGCCTGCTCTGCGTGCCATTGCGAGAGCGGCTTGCCGGTCAGTTCGTAGACCTCGAGGGCGCGCTGCAGGCGCTGGCTGTCATTGGGCTTGAGACGGGCCGCCGTCACCGGGTCGACCGTCGCCAGGCGGGCATGCAGCGCGGGCCAGCCCTGCGTCGCGGCTTCGGCCTCGAGGCGGGCGCGAAGCTCGGCATCGGCCTCGGGCAGCGTGGCCAGCCCTTCCAGCAGGACCTTGTAATAGAGCATGGTGCCGCCGACCAGCAGCGGGATGCGGCCGGCCGCGGTGATGGCCGCCATCTCGCGCAGCGCGTCGGCACGGAACTCGGCGGCGGAATAGGCCTGCTGCGGATCGCGGATGTCGATGAGGCGGTGCGGCGCACGCTGCAGCGTGGCGGCATCGGGCTTGGCGGTGCCGATGTCCATGCGGCGGTACACCATGCCGGAGTCCACCGAGATGATGTCGAACGGTCCGCGTTCGACCAGGTCGAGCGCGAGGCGTGTCTTGCCCGAGGCGGTGGGCCCCATCAGGAGAATGGCCGGCGGCAGGGTGGCAGTCATGGCGATGCGTCGAGTGCGGCAGGGCCGCCCGGGGAAATCGCCGCGATTCTATAGCCCCGGCCGCGCCGGCAACCAGCGCTGCAGCACCGCGGAGAGATCGGTGAGCCGCACCGGCTTGGCCAGGTAGTCGTCCATGCCGACCGCCAGACAATGCTCGCGGTCGCCCTGGATGGCGCTTGCCGTCATGGCGATGATGGGAACGTGCGGATTTCCCTGGTGCTGCCCGGCCGACTCGCGCCGGCGAATGGCCTGGCAGGCCTCGTAGCCGTCCATCACCGGCATGCGGCAATCCATGAGCACCAGGTCGTAGGGGTTGTTCTCCATGGCCGCCACCGCCGCGAGCCCGTTGTCAACGAGGTCGGCGCTCACGCCGAGCCGCTTGAGCATGGCGCTGGCCACCATCTGGTTCACGGAGTTGTCCTCGGCCACCAGCACGCGCAACGGCCGCTCCGCCGGCAGCGGGGCCGGCGGGGGCACTGGCGCCGGCTCGGCCGCCAGCGGGCAGCCGACCTCGAAGGGCAGCTCCACCCGGAAACAGCTTCCCACGCCCAGCGTGCTCGTCACCCGGATGCTGCCGCCCATGAGCTCGGCCAGGCGCCGCGAGATCGTGAGGCCGAGGCCGGTGCCGCCGTACTTGCGCGTGGTGGAGGCATCCACCTGCGTGAAGGGCGTGAAGAGCCGCGGGATGTCCTCGGCAGCGATGCCGATGCCGGTATCGCGCACCTCGAAGCACAGCCAGCCATGCTCGCGGGCTTCCTGGCGGAAGTGGCAGTGCAGCACGATCTCGCCGCGGGCGGTGAACTTCACGGCATTGCTCACCAGGTTCACCAGGATCTGGCGCAGGCGCGTGGCATCGCCGCGCAGGCTGGCGGGAATGCCGGGGCTGACCTGCTGCACGACACGGATGCTCTTGTCGCGCGCCCATTCCGAGGTGAGGCCGGTGACCTCGCGGCAGAGGGAGTAGGGATCGAAGACCAGGGTCTCGAGCTCGAGGTGGCCGGACTCGATCTTGGAGAAATCCAGCAGGTCGTTGAGCAGGTGCAGCAGCGATTCGCCCGACATGCGCGCCAGCTCTACCAGGCGGCGCTGTTCATCGTCCAGCTTGGTGTCGACAAGCAGGGTATTAAGACCGATGACGCCGTTCAGCGGCGTGCGGATCTCGTGGCTCATGGTGGCGAGGAAGTCGCTCTTGGCACGGTTCGCCGCTTCCGCGGAACGCTTGGCCTCCTGCTCGGCGGTCAGCGCATCGGCCAGCACGCGAGCCTGCTCGGCGATGATGGATTTCTGCGCCTGCAGCTCACGGATGTGATGGTTGCTGGTGGCACGCGAAATGACGCCGATGCCGGTGCAGAGCATGAGCAGCACGATGCGGCACAGGCTCTCGTAGCTGCTGCCCGGCAACAGGTGCGGCGGCACCGTCACCACATATTCGCTCAGCGACAGCAGGATGATGCCGAGGCAGCCCAGCACCGACCATTGCAGGGCCATGCGCACGCTGCCGACGAAGGCGAGCGCAAGCGGGATCAGCACCACGAACCAGGAAATGAAGGCCGATGACTGCCCGGTGAACATGCCCACGGCCAGGATGGCCAGCAGGTTGGCGCCGGCGCCGATGTGGCAGGCAAGTTCCATGCGCTGCTGCTCGCCGGTGCGCACCATCCAGCGGCGCACCACCAGGCAGAGCACCGCCACGGCGACATTGATGAGAAGAATACGGCGGAAACCGATGGTCAGCGTCACCATCGCGGCATAACCGCCCCAGCCGAGGGCAATGACGAGCAGCGTCAGGCTGCCGCGCCGCAGATCCGCCAGGCTGGCCCGGGCATTGATCGAGGCCGCTTCCATGTCTGTCCTCCCTGAACCACATCGACTTTCCGGCCGCCGTCCTGGCGAACCACCACATGGCGCCCCCGGGGACGGGAGCGGAAATGCTGGCGTCTAATTCTTTCGTTTGAGTTTGAGTCGGTATTAGCGACCGCGTAGGAAGAGTTTATCCAAATCCGCCAACGAAAGTCGCGTCCATGTCGGACGACCGTGATTGCATTGCCCCGACCGCTCGGTGGCCTCCATGTCGCGCAGCAGCGCATTCATTTCGGCATGGGTCAGCTGGCGGCCGGCACGCACGCTGCCGTGGCAGGCCATGGTGGCAAGCAGCTCGTTGTGCGTTTCCTCGATACGTCGGGTCCGGCCATGCACCGCGAGATCGGCCAGCACGTCGCGCACCAGCGCCTCGGCGCGCGCCTGGCCGAGCAGTGCCGGCACCGCGCGCAACAGGACGGTCTCCGGCCCCATGCGCTCGATGTCGAAACCGAGGCGCAGGAAAAATTCCTGCTCGCTCTCGGCAAGATCCGCCTCGCGCGAACTCACTGCCAGCGATAGCGGCACCAGCAGCGGCTGCGCCACCAGCGTACCGGCATCGAGGCTGCACTTCAGGCGCTCGTAGGTGATGCGTTCGTGCGCCGCATGCATGTCGACGACAACGAGCCCCGCGGCGTTCTGCGCCAGGATGTAGATGCCGTGCAGCTGGGCGATGGCAAAACCGAGCGGCGGCACTTCGCCGGGCTGCTCCTGCGGCAGCCCGGGCGCCGGCCGCTGGAAATCGAAGGCCGGTGCGTAGCCGACGCGATCTTCCGCCACCGCCTCCGCCGCCGACGCTGCGAAGAACTGCGCCGGCGATGCCGATGCGTAAGCACCGCTCACCGGCAACGACAGCGCCGCCTGCTCGCGCAATTCCTCGGGTGCCGCCGGCGCCAGCGCAGGTGCCAGCACCTGCGCCTGTGGCTTCAGCTCCGCGATGACGCGATGCAGGCTGCGGAACAGGAAATCGTGCACCTGGCGCTGCTCGCGGAAACGCACCTCGTGCTTGGTGGGATGCACGTTGACGTCGACCGCACCCGGATCGAGCTCGAAGAACAGCACGTAGGCGGGATGGCGGCCGTGGAAAAGCACGTCGGCATAGGCCTGGCGCACTGCATGCGTGACGACGCGATCACGCACCATGCGCCCGTTCACGTAGAAATATTGCAGGTCGGCCTGCGCGCGCGAAAACGTCGGCAGGCCAAGCCAGCCGCGCAGCACGAGGCCGCTGCTCTCGATGGCCAGCGGCACTGCCTGTTCCATGAAGGCGGGACCGCAGAGCGAGGCGAGCCGGCGACGCCACTCGGCCTCCTCGGCGGCCGCGCGCAGCGCATGCACCTGGCGACCGTTGTGCGTCAGCGAGATCGCCACCTCGGGATGCGCGAGCGCCAAGCGCTTCACGGTTTCCTCGAGATGCGAGAACTCGGTCTGTTCGGTTTTCAGGAACTTGCGGCGCGCCGGCGTATTGAAGAAAAGGTCGCGCACCTCGACGGTGGTGCCACGCGCATGCGCCGCCGGCTCGACGATGGCTTCCATGTCGCGCCCTTCGGAGCGGACGGCGCGGCCGACCCCGGAGTCATCGGGGCTGCTGGCGAGCAGCAGGCGCGAAACGGAGGCGATGGACGCCAGTGCCTCGCCACGGAAGCCCAGCGTCGCCACGGCCTCGAGATCCTCGAGGTCGTGGATCTTGCTCGTGGCATGGCGCGCCAGCGCCAGCGGCAGATCCTCGGGTGCGATGCCGTCGCCGTTGTCGCGCACGCGGATCAGGCGCACGCCGCCCTGCTCGATGTCGATGTCGATGCGCGTGCTGCCGGCATCGAGCGCATTCTCCACCAGCTCCTTCACCACGGAGGCCGGACGTTCCACCACCTCGCCAGCGGCGATCTGGTTGGCAAGACGGATGTCGAGGCGATGGATACGGGACATGGACAACCTTCAGGAGGAAAATGCAGCGCCGCGGCGCGGCGCAGTCGAAAAGCATGGGCCCTGCCCCGGGCCAGGAGCGGGCGGCTTCAATTCACCGGAATCTTCAGCACCTGCCCGATCTTCACATTGTCGTCGCGCAGCCGGTTGGTTTCGCGCAGCGTGCGCATG
>JAJNDL010000148.1 GCA_021156385.1 Moraxellaceae bacterium
GGGAGACGGCATGGCGGATCTTTTCAATGTGGTGTTTGCCGGGCAGATCGCCGGGACGGCCGATCCGGCCGCGGTGCGCGCCAATGTCGGCAAGCTCTTCAACGCCAGCGAGGCGGTGCTGGACAAGCTCTTCTCCGGCCAGCCCGTGGCCATCAAGAAGCTGGTGGACCAGGCCACCGCGATGAAATTCCGCGCGCTCATGAAGCAGGCCGGTGCCGAGGTGCGCATCGTGCCGGTGGACGAGCAGGGCCGCCCGCTCACTGCGGCGCCGGCGCCCGCTGCCGCGCCCGCCCCTGCGCAGGCCGCCACGAACGCGCCGCCTGCCGCCGGCTCCATGGCCGCGCGCCTGGCGGCGATGGGCGAGCCGGCACCGGCTGCCAGACCGCCGGCTGCGGCACCTGCCGCCGCCGGCGACTGGGCCATCAAGCCGGTCGGCACCCGCCTCAGCGATCCGGCGCCACCGCCGCCGCCCGCTCCCGATACCAGCGCCATCTCCGTTGCCGCGCCGGGCGGCAGCCTGGTGCGGGCCGACGAGATCGCGCGGCCGGCCCCGGTGCAGGTCGACATCTCCGGCCTCTCCATGGCCGCGGCCGGCAGCGACGTGCTCAAGGAAGACGAGCGTCGCCAGGTCGAGCCGGTGCAGGTCGACATCAGCGCGCTGTCGATGGCGGAGGTCGGCGCGCCGCTGGACGAACTCCGCGAAAACCGGCCGCCGGTGAATCCGGACATCAGCCACCTCAAGCTGGCCTGAGGGCCGGCATGCCGACCGCCGTTCCCGGGACCTTCATTCCTCCATGCGCCTGAAACGCTTTCTCGTGCGGCTGCGCCGCGCCGTTCCGCTGCTCACCTGGATGCTGGTGCTGCTCGTCCTCACCTTCTCCTTTCCGCTGCTCAACCGCATCCACAAGGCGGAGACGCTCTTCAATGCCGACACCATCAGCTGGAATTTCGCGCACATGGCGGAGATCTTCCGGTCGGTGAAGGTGCCGGCGGCGCCGCTGCCGCGGCCCCTGCCACGCGGCGAGACCCTGCAGTTGCCGGAGCAGTTCCGGGCTTTCGGCAGCATGCAGGCCGTCGCGCAGTTCCTGCTCGATACGCGCACCGACGGCCTCATCGTGCTGCAGGACGGGCGCGTCGTCTTCGAGCAGTACCGGCGCGGCCACCACGCGAAATCGCGCCACATCTCCTGGTCGCTGGCCAAGTCCATGATCTCCGCGCTGGTTGGCGCGGCCATCCACGAAGGCCGCATCAAGGACATCATGGATCCGGTGGAGCGCTACGCGCCGGCGCTGAAGGGCACCGCCTACGAGGGCGTGCCGCTCAAGGCCGTGCTGCAGATGTCGTCCGGCGTGCGCTTCGACGAGAACTACGACAACAAGGATGCCGACGTCGTCCGTCTCGCGCGCACGCTGGTGCTGGGCGGCTCCTTCAATGCCTATGCGAAGAAGCTGAAGCGCACGCACGCGCCGGGCACGCAGCGCCAGTACTCGAGCTTCGACACGCAAGTGCTGGCCATGGTGCTGCAAGGCGCCTCCGGCCTGCCGCTGGCCGAGTACATGCGCGAGAAGCTCTGGCTGCCGCTCGGCGCCGAGCAGGACGGTGCCTGGCTGGTCGACAGCGAAGGCATGGTGATGGGCTTCGGCGGCTTCAACGCCACGCTGCGCGACTATGCGCGCTTCGGCCAGCTCTATCTCGACAACGGTTTCGTGGAAGGCCGGCCGGTGGTGCCGGCGGAGTGGATCGCCGCCTCCCTGGCCATGGACGCGCCGCACCTGCAGCCGCAGCGCGACCAGCGCAACGACTTCGGCCTCGGCTACGGCTACCAGTGGTGGATTCCGGAGGACGGCGCGCGCGACTACATGGCCATGGGCGTCTACAACCAGTTCATCTACGTGGCGCCGGCCACGCGCACGGTGATCGTGAAGCTGTCGTCGAACGACACCTACACGGCCGCCGACTATCTGCCGAACATGCAGCATCTTGCGCTGTTCCGCGCCATCGCGGCGGCGGCGGTCGCCGCCTCGCCGTCGCGCGATGCCGCGACATCCGGCGCCGCGGCGGGCAACAGTCCCTGAGCCGGGCGCGCGGCAGCAAGGCTCTGCCCGTGGTGCGGGATACGTGCACGGGCGTTGTGCCGGTTCCGCGGCGCAGGGCCATCTTTTGCAGATGACGGGAGACGTTATGCCTGGTGTGCCTTCACTGAAGACTTTCGCTGTTGCCCTGATCCTGGCCTGCGCGGCGCTGCCGGCCGCGGCTCGGCCGGTCGCGCCCCGGGAACTGCTCGACGCCCACAACCGCTATCGCGCGGCACTCGGCATCGCACCGCTCACCTGGTCCGAGGCGCTCGCCGCCAGCGCGCAGGCCTGGGCCGATCAGCTTGCTGCCGCCAAGCGTTTCGCGCACTCGAGCGTAAGGCACGGCGAGAACCTGTGGATGGGGACGGCCGGCGCTTATTCGCTGACGGCCATGGTGGAAGGCTGGGGCGAAGAGAAAGCGCACTATGTGCACGGCACCTTTCCGAAGGTCACCACCGGCGGCGTGGTAGGGCATTACACGCAGATGATCTGGCGCGACAGCCTGCGGGTCGGCTGCGGGCTCGCCACGATCGAGACCAACGAGATCCTGGTCTGCCATTACGATCCGGCCGGCAACGTCTACGGGCAGAAGCCCTACTGAGCGGCTGTGTCGTGCCGGCAGGGCGAGCTGCGCGCCGTGTAGTCCGGCCCCCAGCTGCGGTGGCCGCGGCTGTCGATATGGATCTGGCCGCCGGCATAGAAGCCGAGGCCGAACGCGAATTTCTTTCCTTCCCGTTGCCAGAAGCGGCACAGCGCCGCGAGGCGTGGCGCCGGGTCGGCGTCGGCCAGGCGCAGGTCCAGCGCGCTGTTGTCGAGGTGGCGGCTGTGTACGCTGCCACCGGCGCAGGCATTCAGTGCCGCGTCGCGGTAGGCCGAGGTGACGACGTCCTGCGCCGTGACCAGGCCGCGGGCCTGCAATTCGCGCAGCAGGCGCAGCGTCGGCACCATCTGTGGCCAGTGCGAGGGCGGAGGGAGTAGCCACGGGTCGCTGCGGCAACGCCGCCAGTCGCGCTGCACCGAGAGCAGCTGCGGCAGCGGCAGCACGCCGGCGACGCCCTGCGTCCCGAGGTGGCGGTGATAACAGGCGCTGTCGCCGGCATGGTTGCCCTGCGCCAGCCAGGCGCTGAAATCCGGTGCCGCCTGAAACCGCGCATGGCTCCACCATGCCGCCGCGCCGACGAGCAGGCCGGCGAGGAGCAGAAGTCGGGAGCGGCACAGGGACATGGCAGTTCCGGACAAGAAAAAGCCCCGCGATGCGGGGCTTTTTCATGAAGCGTCGCGATCAGTTTGCGCGCTTCTTGAACTCGAAGGTGCGGGTATCGATTTCGATCTTCTCGCCGATCTCGATGAAGGCCGCGACCTGCAGCTCGAAGCCGTTGTTCAGGCGGGCGGTCTTGGTGACCTTGCCGGAGGTGTCGCCCTTGGCGGCCGGCTCGGTGTAGGCGACTTCGCGCACGATGGTGGTGGGCAGTTCCACGCTGATGGCCTTGCCTTCGTAGAGGACGACTTCGCAGACGTCGTCCATGCCTTCTTCGATGAAGTTGACGGCGTCGCCGAGGTTTTCCTTTTCCACTTCGAACTGGTTGAACTCTTCGTCCATGAACACGTACATGGGATCGGCGAAATAGGAGAAGGTGGCGTTCTTCTTCTCGAGGATGACCGGCTCGAACTTTTCATCGGCCTTGTAGACGGTTTCCTGCCCCTGGCCGGTCAGCAGGTTCTTCATCTTCATCTTCACCACGGCCGCGTTACGGCCGGACTTGTTGTACTCGGCCTTGAGGATGACCATGGGGGCGCTGCCGATCATGATGACGTTGCCGGCGCGGCATTCCTGGGCGGTTTTCATATCGAATCTCGTAGTGGCTTTTAGCAGGGAATCAGGCGCTATCGCCGGACCGGCACGGTCGGGGATGCCCCTCGAAGGGGCGCTATTCTACCCGGCCCGGCCAAAAGTGCATCAGTTTCATGGCCAGGTCGGGCAGTGCCGCGAGCTCGTCCGCCCAGGCCCGGGCCGGGCCGGCGAGGACGGGAATGTCGGCCGCGATGGCCCGCCACAGGCGCAGGTCGGGATCGCCGCGGTTCCAGGCGCGCATGGCTTCGGCCCAGAGCGCCGGCATGCCGTGCCGCTCGACGCGGGCGATGTAGGCCTCGAGCTTCACCAGGTGGGCGTCTTCGTCCTGCGGATAGATGTGCCAGAGCAGCGGGTGGCCGGCCCAGTGCGCCCGCACCAGCGAATCCTCGCCGCGCACCAGGTTGAGTTCGCAGCTCCAGAGCAGGCGGTCGTAGTCGGCATGGTCCAGCAGCGGCAGCACCGCCACCGTCAGGCTGCCGCGCAGGCCGCGGTCGCCGGCCGCGAGCGCGCGGCCCAGCCAGCGTTCGACGTCGGCCAGCACGCGGCCTTCCGGGACCAGCAGCAGGCGCGGCTCCGGATGTTCCGCCAGGGCCGTCAGCAGGCCCGCCACCGCGGGATTCTCGTAGGCGAAGAGCGAGACGCGCCGGGGCAGGGCAAGGGCCTCCGGCACGCCGATGCGCGTCCAGAACGCCGCCTGCTCCGTATCCCCCTCCAGGAAGCGCGTGCGCGCGGCGACGAGCCCGGCCTCGCGCAGCAGTCCGCCGGTGCGCGGCGTGAAGCCCGGGAACCAGAAGTGCTGGGTGAGGCCGGTGGCCGGATGCACCGAGGCCAGGCCGTGGCAGTCCTCGACCCAGCTCTCGGCGCTGAGGTA
>JAJNDL010000149.1 GCA_021156385.1 Moraxellaceae bacterium
GCCTGCAGGCCGAAGGTCGCGGCCGAGCAGGCCACGTTCATGTCGTAGGCCCAGCCCTTGATGCCGAGCGCGTTCTGGATCTCGATGGCCACGGCCGGATAGGCGCGCTGCGCATTGGCGCAGGACATGATCACGGCGTCGACGTCCTCCGGCGACTTGTTGGCGTTTTTCAGCGCCTCTTTCACCGCAATCAGGGCGATCTCCGCCTGCAGCGAGAGTTCCTCGTTGCCGCGGTGCGGCAGATGCGGATGCATGCGGTTCGGGTCGAGGATGCCGGATTTCTCCAGCACGTAGCGCGACTTGATGCCCGAGGCCTTCTCGATGAATTCGGAGTTGGACGGCCCCATGGCGCGGACCTCGCCACGCTCGATGGCCTCGGCATTCTTTTCGTTGAAGAGCTGCACGTAGGCATTGAAGGAGGCGACCAGCTCGTCGTTGCTGATGCTTTCGGCGGGAGTGAAAAGGCCGGTGCCGCTGATGACAATCTGCTTCATTAGGTTTCTACCTGTGTCGGTACCGGCGGACTTCGGTCTCGCCCGCCATCCTGGCCGTCAAGTCTCTGCCGGTACGGTATGGATTCACTTGGGGATTTCCGCCCACAGCCGGTCAAGCCGGGTTGCGGAGACGGGAACCGCCGTCTTCAGCGTCTGTGCGAACAGGGAGACGCGATATTCCTCGAGCAGCCAGCGATAGTCCGCAAGCGCCGGCGCCTCGACATCGCGCGCCGCCAGCTGCTCCGTCCGCTGCACATACTCCTGCCAGCGCCGCTGCATTTCCGCAGACGCCTGCGCATCCTTGCCCACGTTGTGGGAAAGCTTCTCGAGCCGCGCCAGCACGGCCCGCAGGTAACGCGGGTAATGCTGCCAGCGCTCGAAAGGCACATGGCCCAGGAAACCGGCAACGTCCAGCGCCACGAGCTGCGTGCGGATATCCTGCACGGAGGCGGCGAACACCGGCTGCCCGAAGGCCTTGAGGCGACTTTGCACCTCGGCCAGGAGGGTATAGGCCTGGACCACGAATCCGGCCAGCCTCTCGGCCTCCTCCAGTACCACACTGCGGCCCGTGGCCAGCCGGTCACTGAAGGCCGGGCGAGTGTAAACCAGGGGTCGGCCAGCGACAAAGACATGGTCGGACACGGCGTTTGCGAATCCGGCCTCGAGGCTCTCGCGGTTGCCGTAGGGTGAAAACTGCAGGGCCAGCGCCTTGTTGCCGCCGACCCGGCTGCGAACCTGCGCCTTGTTGCCGCCGACCCGGCTGCGAACCTGACGAAACTCCGCGGCCGCACACAGCTGGAACAGCAGGTTAAGCCCCTGCGCATGGGCCACCTCCGCCTCGCGACGACGCGGCAACAGTCGGAGGTCCACGGCCTTTCCGGAGGTAGCCGGCACCAGCGCCGGGTAGGCGCGGCTCGGCATGCCGCGAACCTTGAGTTCCACGGAGTCGGAAATGTCCTGCTCCGGGAAATCGGTGAGACCCTCCTGCTCCAGCGCCGCTCCGGCCGCCGCAGTGCGCTGTCCACCGGAATCGCGCAGCTCCCGTTTCAGCGCGGCAAGGTCGCGCCCTTCCGCGAGCGGCTTGCCCTTCTCGCCCAGCACCCGGATGTTGAAGCGGTAGAGCGGCTCCAGCGCGGCCTCGTCGAGTTCCGCCGGCGTGACGATGGCGCCACGCCGGCGCAGCAGGGGAAGAATGGCGGCGCGCAGGTCGCCCTGGCCGAAGCCCAGCTCCGCCGTGATGGCGGCTGCGGTGTCCGGCACCGGCACCAGCTGGCGGCGCACCGCCTTGGGCAGGTTCTTCAGCAACGCGGCAACTTTCTGCGGCAACAGGCCCGGGACCAGCCACTGCAGCCGGACTTCGTCCACTTCATCGAGCAGGCCCACCGGCACCAGCAGCGTGACACCGTCCGCCGCGTGGCCCGGCTCGAAGCGGTACTCGAGCGCAAAGCGCAGCGAGCCCTGCTGCAGCTCGTCCGGAAAGTCCTGGGCATCGGCTGCGCCCGTATCCGATGCCAGCAGGTAGTCGCGCGTCAGAAAGAGATGCTGGGGATCCTCACGCTCGACACGGCGGCGCCAGGCTTCGAAATTGGCGAGGTTGGCGATCTCGGGCGCAATGCGCGCATCGTAGAAGGCGTAAAGCGTTTCTTCGTCGACCAGGATGTCGCGGCGGCGGGTCTTGTCCTCCAGTACGCGCACTTCCTCGATCATCTCCTGGTTGTGGCGGAAGAACGGGGCCTTCAACTCGACGTCCGCCTCCACCAGCGCAGCACGGATGAAGATTTCGCGCGCCTCGGCGCGATCGATGCCCTCGTAGCCGACCTTGCGCTTCGGAGTCAGCACGAGGCCGTAGAGCGAAGTCTGCTCATAGGCCACCACCCTGCCCTGCCGCTTCTCCCAGTGCGGCTCGAAGTACTTGCGCTTGAGCAGGTCGCCCGCCAGTGCCTCGGCCCAGTCGGGCTCCATCTTCGCCACGGTGCGCGCGTAGACGCGCTGCGTCTCGACCAGTTCCGCCGCCATGATCCAGGGCGGTCCCTTCTTCGCCAGTACCGAACCGGGAAAGATGAAGGCCTTCTGGCTGCGTGCCGCCAGGTACTCGCGGTCCTCCTGCTTCTGCGCGATACGCGACAGCAGACCCGCCAGCAGCGACTTGTGCACGTCGTCGTAGTTCGCGGCCACCTTGTTCTCCACCCAGCCCGAGTCGCGTGCCAGCAGCAGGAGCTGGCGATGCGTCTCACGCCATTCGCGCAGGCGCAGCCAGGAGAGGAAATGACGGCGCGCGAATTCGCGGCGCTGGCTCTCGGTAAGATCGCCGCGCTGGGACTCCAGCACATCCCACAGCTTCACGTACCAGAGGAAATCGGAGTCGGCGTGGCGGAACTGGGCGTGACGCTCGTCCGCGGCCTGCTGGCGGTCATGCGGGCGTTCACGCGGATCCTGGCCGCCCAGCGCTGCGGCGATGATCAGTACCTCGCGCAGCGCGCCATTGTCGTTGGCCGCCACGAGCATGCGGGCAATGCGCGGATCGACCGGGAAGCGCGCCAGCTGCTTGCCGATGGGCGTCACCTTGCGCTCCTCGGTGACGGCGCCCAGTTCCTCCAGAAGGCGAAAGCCGTCGCTGATGAAGCGCGAATCGGGAGCGTCGAGAAACGGAAATTCCTCGATGTCGCCGAGTCCCAGCGCCTGCATCTGCAGGATGACGGCCGCGAGATTGGTGCGCTGGATCTCCGGCACCGTGAACTCGGCGCGCGACAGGAAATCCTCCTCCGAATACAGGCGGATGCAGACGCCGGGCGCGACACGCCCGCAGCGCCCCTTGCGCTGGTTGGCACTGGCCTGCGAGACGGCCTCGATGGGCAGGCGCTGTACCTTGCTGCGGTAGGAGTAGCGGCTGACGCGGGCGAAGCCCGGGTCGATGACATAATGGATGTTGGGCACCGTCAGCGAGGTTTCCGCGACATTGGTGGCAATCACGATGCGTCGCCCCTTGCCGGGCTGGAAAACCTTCTGCTGCTCGGCGAGCGAGAGCCGCGCATACAGCGGGACGACCTCGGTATGCGGCGGACCATACTTGCGCAGGACATCGGCGATCTCGCGGATCTCGCGCTCGTGGCTGGAGAAGACGAGGATGTCGCCCTGCCCGCGCCGGCCGGCCTGCCGTTCGTGCTGCAGGCACTCCTCCACGGCGGCGAGCACGGCACGGGGAATGGCTTCCTCGATGTCGTCGAAGCCTTCGTCCTCGTCCGAGCTCACCATCCCGTCGCTGAGCGGGCGATAGCAGACTTCCACAGGGTAGGTGCGGCCCTCCACGAGGATGACGGGCGCCGGCTTCCCGGAAGCATCAGCGAAGTGCCGGCTGAAACGCTCCACGTCGATGGTGGCAGAAGTGATGATGACCTTGAGGTCGGGCCGCTTCGGCAGCAGCTGCTTCAGCACGCCGAGCAGGAAATCGATGTTGAGCGAGCGCTCGTGCGCCTCGTCGATGATGAGCGTGTCGTAGGCGGAGAGATGGCGATCCTGCGCCAGCTCCGAAAGCAGGATGCCGTCGGTCATCAGCTTCACGAAGCCTTCGGGCGAAAACTCGTCGGTGAAGCGGACCTTGTAGCCGACCAGCGCGCCGGGCGGCGATTGCAACTCCTCGGCAATGCGTGCCGCCACCGAGCGTGCCGCAATGCGGCGCGGCTGCGTATGGCCGATATAGCCACGCACGCCACAGCCCGCGGCCAGCGCCAGCTTCGGCAGTTGCGTGGTCTTGCCGGAGCCGGTTTCGCCCGCCACCACCACGACCTGGTGCTCGCGGATGGCGGCAATGATGTCGTCGGCGCGTGCCGCCACCGGCAAGTCGGGATAGGTGAATTGCGGAATGCGCGCCCGCCGCGCCGCCACGGCCTCCTTCGAGGTCGCGAGCAACTGCTCCATCTGCGCCAGCCGGGCGGCCTTCTGCTCAGGATTCCTCGCCTCACGCCACTCGCGCTGCAGCCGGAACAACCTGCGCTGGTCGCGCGCGAGGCAGTCCGAGGCGATCTGTTGTCGTGATGGCAAGGAAGGCAACGCAAGGTCCTGCTGGAATTCGGGGCGCACAAGCATCCCAAGCTTTTCCGCTGAATTCCAGCCGGAAGCATCCTCGAAAAAAAACCGCCCCAGAGGGCGGTTTACAGTGCGGATCGTGTCAGGCGATCAGGGCGTACCCATGGAGCCGCCACCAGTGCCGCTGCCAGTGCCCATGCCGGAATCGGTGCCGGTGCCGGTACCCGTACCGGAGTCAGTGCCCGTCCCGGTCCCGGTGCCTGTTCCGGTGCCCGTCGACCCACCCTGCTCGCGCAGCAGGTCCTGGCAACGCTGGGTGGCTTTCTGCGCATCGGTGATGCATTCCCTGTCGTAGGCGCTGCTGCCGGTCGTGCTGCCACCCATGCCGGGCGACGTGCCGGTGTCACCACCCATGGTGCCGCCGCTGGTGCCGGTGCTGTCCATGCCTGTGGAGGGATCCGAGCTCGTGCCTTCGGCAAAGGCGACGGGGACAACCGCAACGCTGCTGACGATCAACAGCGACATCAGAGTCTTGCGTACCATCTCTAATCTCCTTGAGCAAAGTGCAAGTGTTCAGCCTTGCGCCATGCACTCTACGCAGTGAGTGCGACCTGCACTCTACGCAGAGACTAAGCAGAAAGGTGTACGCGATAAGTTACGCCTGCAGCGGTTAAGTCGCGGGACTGTTTCTGCAATCACGGCAATTCCGTGAACGCGCAACAGGGGAATCACATAAGTTCATTCCGGCTAACAAACCTGAAGAGCGCAGCCGGAAACGACAACATATGCATCAGAGCGCGGCCATCCGGTGGACACGTTCCGAGCCGATCAGGCTTTTTCCTCGCGCAGAGACGCCATGTCGATGACGAACCGGTATTTCACCTGACCCTTCTCCAGGCGCTGGTAGGCCTCGTTGATCTCGTCCATGGCAATCATCTCGACATCGCTGGCGATGCCGTGAAGCGCGCAGAAGTCGAGCATCTCCTGCGTCTGTGCGATCCCGCCGATGAAGGAGCCGGCCAGGCTGCGGCGCAAGCCGGTCAGGTTGAAGACGTTGACGGCCAGCGCTTCCGGCGGCAGCCCCACCTGGCAGAGGGTGCCATCACGGCGCAGCAGTGCCAGGAAGGCATTGATGTCGTGCGGCGCGGACACCGTGTCCAGGATGAAATGGAAGCTGTTGCGCTCGGCCTTCATCGCGTCCCGGTCGCCGGAGACCACCACCCTGTGCGCGCCCAGGCGCAACGCATCCTCTGCCTTGGCGGGTGACGTGGTGAACAGCACCACCTCCGCCCCGAAGGCATGTGCGAACTTCAGGGCCATGTGTCCCAGTCCGCCCAAGCCGACCACACCGACTTTCTGTCCGGGGCCGACCTTCCAGTAGCGCAGCGGCGAGTAGGTCGTGATGCCTGCGCACAACAGTGGCGCCGTGGCGGCGGGATC
>JAJNDL010000150.1 GCA_021156385.1 Moraxellaceae bacterium
GGGATTGTCGCCCCCGTGGATGCAGCCGAGGTTCAGCGTCGGCACCGGCACGGTGAAGGCCGGGTTGCGGTACTTCGCCTGCAGCTCGGCGCGGAAGGCGAGCAACTCGTTCATGGCGGCATTCATGGCTTCCAGGGCGTTGGCGCCCAGCGAGGGATCGCTGGAGTGGCCGCTGCGGCCCTTGATCACGAGCCGCTCCATCATCACGCCTTTATGCATGCGCAGCGGCTTCAGGCTGGTCGGCTCGCCGATCACGGCGAAACGCGCCCGCGGCTTGCCGGCTTCCACCAGTGCGCGGGCGCCGGACATGGCGCATTCCTCGTCGCAAGTGGCGAGGATGATGAGCGGGGCCTTGAGCGGGGCATCGAGGAATTCACGCGCGGCCTCGATGGCGAGCGGAAAGAAGCCCTTCATGTCGGCGGTGCCGAGGCCGTAGAGGCGGCCGTCGGCCTCGGTGAGGCGGAAGGGGTTGAAGCGCCAGCGGCCCTGGTCCCAGGGCACGGTGTCGGTGTGGCCGGCGAACACGAGGCCGCCGGGGCCTTGGCCCAGCGTCGCAATGAGGTTGGCCTTGCCCGGCAGCACTTCCTGGATCTCGCAGGCGAAACCGAGCTCGGCCAGCCAGCCGGCGAGTTCGTCGATGACGGCACGGTTGCCCTGGTCCAGGCGCGGGTCGGTGCAGCTCACGCTGGGCAGGGCGATCAGGGCCGACAGCATCTGCTTGAGATCGGGCACGGACATGGAAAGCCTCGCGGAAGAAGCGGGAAGCTTAGGCGCTCGGCCCCGCGAGGCCAAGCCGCCCGCCCCGATTCTCCGCCCTGCCGGGGCAGCTGCTAGCGCAGCACGATGGGCAGGTCGGGCAGCTCGTTGGGGTTGTGGCCGTCGGAGGGAAAGTGGCGCAGCAGGAAGTCGTTGACGCTGCGCACCGCCTGCACGCAGCCGTCCTTGTAGAGGCCGCTGTGGAAGGCGGTGGTCAGTTCCTTGCAGATCTCGGCCCAGGTGTCGTCCGAGGCCACGGCCTGCAGGCCGCGGTCGGCAAGGATCTCCACGCGATGCTCGCAGAGCAGCACATAGATGAGCAGGCCGGTGTTCTCCGCCGTATCCCAGACACGCGACAGGCCGAACAGCTCGAGGGCGCGGTCGCGCACGGCCTTGCCGGCGATCACGTCGAGGAGCGGCCAGTCGCCCTCCACCACCAGGCGGATCTCGCCACGGTGCAGTTGCTCGCCGTCCGCGATGGTCTTGCGGATGGCCTCCTGCACATCGGCCGGGAAAGCGCGACGGGTGGCCAGGGGGGTATGCAGCAGGTGCTTGAGCAGGCGGGACATGGTGACTCCTCCGTGATACGCCGATTCTGAGCGCCGGCCCGGCGTTGTCGATAGCGGATGCGTTGATGCGCCATGGTGCCGGCCCGAGACGCGACGGATGCCTCAAACCTGCATTTTGCGCCAAAGAATTTGCATGGCGCGCCAACTTCCGAACAAAAGAACCTGTGCGGGTAAATTATTAAAAATCAATCAGATAAGTGGCTGTGATCCGGATGAATGGAAGTTCTTAGTTGCCATCGAAGCCGATACGTTTCTTGCGTAGGCAGTCACCAATGCAGGCACTACAAAAAGAATAACGTGCCCGCCAAGGAGGGATTCATGAGTTTGTATCGGTATCGGGAAGACATCGCCCCCAGTCTGGTCGTGTTCGGCGTGTTCGCCATCCAGCTTTACACCTTCTTCTTCGTCGAGTCGCTGTGGGCCGTGGCCGGGGTGATGGCCGGCCTGCTGGCCTTTTCGGCGATGCCGGGTTCGATCTCGCACAACCATCATCACGTGCCAACCTTCACGCGCCCGCTGCTGAACCGCTGGTACGAGGTCATCCTCTTCCTGGAAACCGGCGTGCCGCCCTATGCCTGGACCCTCCACCACAATATCGGCCACCACAAGGACTATCTCGACCAGGAGAAGGATCCGGCGAACTGGCGCCTGGCCGATGGCAGCGTGATGTCGCGCGTGCGCTACGACGTGGTCGGCGCGCTGCGCATCTATCCGGAAATCTGGCGCATCGGCCGCGACCACCCCGTGCTCTTCCGCCGCTTCAAGCGTTGGTCCGCGGTCAGCCTGGCCGTGCTGGGCGTCTTCGTGGCGATTGATCCGGCCAAGGCACTCGTGCTCTTCATCGTGCCCATGCCCCTCATGTATCTCGGCCTGCTCGACAATACCTACATGCAGCACTCCGATCTCGACACCAGCTCGGAGCTGACAGCCTCGCGCAACACCGTGAACAAATTCTACAACTTCATCTCCTGGAACCTCGGCTACCACACCGCCCACCACATGAAGCCCTACGTGCACTGGAGCCGCCTGCCCGCCCTCTATGCCGAGCTCGAGCAACAGATTCCCGATGGCCTGAAGTGCAACTCCGTGCTGCTCTCGGCCTGCAGCTACCGCCATTCGCAGCAGGCGCCGGTACCGGCACCGATTCGTACCGTCATCACCCTGACGCCCAGTGCCGCGCAGCGCTGGCGTCCGGCACAGATGCGCACCGCCGCCTGAGCCGCCTGCCTACTTGTCCCGCCCGACGACGGCCGCTACTGTTGCGGCCGTCGTTTTTTGGGGTAGTCCGATGCTTTATCAGATGGTGTTGCGCCTGCTGCTGAGTGCGGCCGGTCTCGGCCTTGCGGCGGTATGGCTGGACGGCGTGCACGTAGGTCATCCCTCCACCCTGTTCCTGGCTGCGTTGCTGCTGGCCATCGCCAATGCCGTGGTCCGTCCGGTACTGATCCTGTTCACGCTGCCGGTGACCGTGCTGTCGCTCGGCCTGTTCCTGCTGGTCATCAATGCCGCCATGCTGGGCCTGGTGTCGGCACTGCTGGGGGATTTCGCGCTCGACGGTTTCTGGTCGGCCCTGGGCGCCTGGGCCATCATTGCGCTGCTGCAGGCGCTCGGTTCCCTGCTGAGCGGCAACCGGCGCGTGCACATCCGCGTCGAGCGCTTCCCGGACGAGTGACGGATTTTCCTGTTGCCTCAGAAATGGAAAAGGCCCCGGAAGGGGCCTTTTCTTTGGGCGGAAGCCCGATCAGAGATCGTAGCGCAGGCCGACGAAGAGCCCGTCGAGCTCGGTGTCGGAAGCAACGCCGCCGGCGATGGACAGACGCGGATCGATGTAGAAGCGCGCGGCGATCTGCAGGCCGAGACCGTCATCGGGCAGCATGTCGTTGGACGAGAACTTGACGTCGCCTTCCAGCTGGAACTTGGGCTGGACCTGGAAGCGCAGGCCGGCATTGGCAATGATGCCGGTGTCGTCGTCACTGATCTTCGTGCCGAAGACCGGGTGATCGAAATCCACCTCCACGTGCAGGATCTGCGCGCCGGCGTGAAAGCTCAGGTTGGACTTGAGCGGCTGGTGATACTGCGCGCCGAACTCGAAGGCGGTGAAGTCGATGTTGGGATCGGCATCGCCGAAGTAGAGGCCGCCGACGAGACCCCAGTTCGGATTGAGGTCCTTGGCACCCTTCAGGAAGAACGCGTCGCCATCGTTGTCGAGCTCGCCGAAGCCACCTTCGACATAGTTGTAGTTGAAGGTCGCGGCGCCGGCGGTTGCCGACACACCCATGGCCAGAGCCAGCAAGCCTACTTTCACGAATGTTGTTTTCATCAGAATCTCCCTCTCTTGGTTCTTACGGCCCGCATCATAGCCATGCGGAGCGCCGGAAAAATACCGCATCCGGGTGTTTTGTGAAGCGCCTCACAGGCGGGCTCACGGGGCGAGTAGTGCTTTCACGGCACGGCGCCGGTATTCCCGTTCACCGCTGACAAGCCCCTGGCTCTCGAGCTGCTGCCACCAGTCCGCCGGTAGCGGACGGCCCTCTGCGTGCAGGGAAAGATAGTCGCAGAGCTGTTTTTCTCCAGCCGACAGGAGTGCGGGCTGCTCGCGGCAGGTAGGTTTTGACGCCTGCCGGACCAGGAGCCGGAGCAGGTCGCGATCAACCGGAGCGTTGGCAGCTCCGGCCTCGCCGAGGGCGTTCAGGGCCTCGGCGTACTGGCCGTCGGCCATGAGCGTGCGATAGTCCGCCGCGACCCGCGCCAGCTCGGCCTTATGCTCGCGCGCCTGGGCCATCGGCAGTGCCCGCTGCGCGGCCTTTTCCGAGCGTTTCGCGAATTCCTGTGCAGTGGATCGCTCCGCTGGCCGGGGAGTAATGGCAGTCTGCCCTTCAGGACTGGACGCGGCTGCAGCGCCCCGGTCTTCGACGGCGACATCCGCTGCCGGCTTCAGTGCCAGCCCGGCAGGAGGTACTTCTGCTTTTGCTTCTGCTTCTGGTACGGCCTCGGGAGGTGCGGCGGGTGCCGGCGCCCTGCGGGCTGTCACGTTGCCGGTGGTGGTGCCGGTACCCGAGCCCTCCTCCAGGAACATGGCGTCGACTGCAGCGTCGCTGTGGTCTACTGCAGACGCTTCTGCACGCATCGTTTTCTTCTCCGCAACCACAGCCTGCTCCTGGCGTGGTGGTGTCTCGGCAGGTGCGTGTGCGGTGATCGCCTGCTGCAGTACCTGCGGCTCGCGCACCTGCAGGTGCAGGACCAGACCGACGCCGAGCAGCAGCATGGCGGCCGTCGCGAACAGGCGCCGCGAGGAGAAGGAGAGACCGAGACGACGCGGTCCGGCCTGGACGGCGCGGCGCGCTTCCGCACGGATCAGCTCGTCGGTGGCGGCGTCGGGCTCCGCCTTCGGCAGTTCGCGGTAGAGCGCGCTG
>JAJNDL010000151.1 GCA_021156385.1 Moraxellaceae bacterium
CGCGCACGCAGATCTTGATCTTGTCGTCCTCCTGCGTGGTGAACACCCGGTGCAGCAGGTTGAGCACCAGCCAGCGCAGGCGGGCGGCGGCGTCGGCCTGGCGCACTGCCTCGGTCTCGAGGGGGTAGGAGGCGATCATGGCCTCGGCCTGTTTCTTGATGACGGCCTGGTAGAGGCCCATCTTGCTGCCGAAGTGGTAGTTGATCGCCGAGACGTTGGCCTTGGCCTTGTCGGCGATGTCGCGGGTCTTGGTGCCCTCGAAGCCTTGGGCGATGAAGAGCGGGGCGGCAGCCTCGATCAGGGCGGCCTGCGTGGCGGCGCTGGAATCCGTTCCAATCGCGGAAAGCGGGCGTATCCGGTACATGGAAAACTCCTCGTCCCCGATGCTCCGGGGCGTTTCGTTCTGGTGATTAAAACAGCCGTTTTAATCTATTGATTTGGGTGAACGGCATCAACCCACGCGATGCAGGGTCTTTCCGTGCGTAGGAAAATACCAGTCAGTATGTACACATACTAGTCAGTATGGTTGAATGCCTTCAACCCCCTTGATCGAAGCCGTCGTCATGCGAGACCAACTGCTTTCCGCCCTGCGCGAAGCGGCCCGCCTGAGTGCCCCGGAGCTGCCCGGCGTGGCCGAGGTCGCGACCCTGGCCCGGGTCAGCGAGGCCGAAGTGCGCGAGCACCTGGGCCCGGCCGAGAACTTTCCGGCGCTGCTGTCGCACGCTTCCCCGGCGCACGAGACCCGCGAGCGCATCATTGCCAGCGCCGCCCGCGTGTTCGCCCGCAAGGGCTTCCAGAAGGCCTCGCTGGACGAGATCGCCGCCGACGCCGGCATGACCAAGGGCGCCATCTACTGGCACTTCCGCAACAAGAACGACCTGCTGTTCGCCATGCTGGACTGCCGCCTGCAACGCGATACCGCGCCGCTCATGGGCGACCTGCACACGCTGATCCGCGAGGGAGGCGACCCGCTTACCGCGCTGACCCGCATGTTCCAGGCCGGCCTGCATCGCTGTACGGACGACCCCGACTGGGGGCATCTCTACCTTGAGTGCCTGAGCCTCAGCCGCAACGACGGGGTCCGCGAAAAACTGTCCGCTTTCTACGACCGCATCTGGGCCATGAGCGGCGGCTTCTCGCAGGAGCTGCAGGCGCATGGCCTCACCCACGACGGCATCGACCCGAAGGACGCCGCGGTGTTCTGGGCGGCGCTCTTCGACGGCCTCGTGCTGGCCTGGCTCATCAAGGGCGACGAAGTCGACTTCGACCGCCTGCTGCCCGCCATCTTCCGCATGCTGTGGCGAGGCATCGCGCCCGCCGCGCCCACCGATAACGACAAGATCCACGCACCGGAGATCCACCATGACGCCTGAGACCGTACGCCGGCAGTTCGCTAGGATGGCGCCGGCCCTGCTGGCCTTGGCCCTGGCCGCCTGCAGCGAAAGCAACGGCAGCGCCCGCAGCGCGGCAGCTCCCGAGAAAGCGGCGGCGCTCGAGCTGGCGCCGGTGGACGTGGTGCGCGTCAGCAAGGGACAGGTGAGCGGCGGGTTGCCGGTGTCCGGCACGTTGCAGCCGCTGACCCAGACCACGGTGCAGTCGCGCGTGTCGGCCGAGGTCGGCCGGGTGCTGGTGCGGGAAGGCGAACATGTCCGGGCAGGGCAGGTGCTGGCGCATCTCGCCACCCAGGACCTCGAGGCGCGCGTGAAGCAGGCCGAGGCGCAGCTCGCCGCGGCAAAAGTCGAGGCCGACCTGCGGCGTGGCCTGGCCGAGCGCAACAAGAAGCTCTACGAGAAGCACTACTTCTCCAAGGTCGACCTCGACGCCAGCCTCGGCGAGGCCGAGGCGAACGAAGAGAACGTGCGCGCGCAGCAGGCCCTGCTCAACATCGCACGCAAGGCCCTCAACGACGCCAGCGTGAAGGCCCCGCAGGGCGGCATCATCGCCAGGCGCTACATCGAGCCCGGCAGCAGCGTCGGCATGGATGCGCGCCTCTTCGACATCGTCGATCTCTCCACCATGGAGCTGGAGATGCCGGTACCGGCCACCGACATCGCCGCCGTGAAGGTGGGGCAGCCGGTGACGTTCACGGTCACCGGCTTCGGCGACCGGAAATTCGAGGGCAAGGTGGCACGCATCAATCCGGTGGCGGACACGGGCACGCGTGCGATCTCCGTCTACGTGCGCGTCGCCAACCCCGGCCAGGAGCTGAAGGGTGGCATGTACGCCAGCGGCGAGATCGGCACGGGGGCGGGCGGCGAGGGCATGGCCCTGCCGCTGCCGGCCGTGCATGGCGGCGCCACGCCCTGGGTGCTGGTGCTGAACAAGGACAGGCTGGAGAAGCGCACGGTGGAGATCGCGGCGCGTGACGAGCGCCGCAACCGCGTCTTCCTGCGTTCCGGCGTCAGCGAAGGCGACATCGTTGTGGTGGCGCAGCTCACGGAGAACGCCATCAACCAGCCGGCCCGGCTCAGCGAATAAACGCGCCCGCACAGATTCCAAGGAGCCCGCCATGTGGCTGACCCGCATCAGCGTCAACAATCCCGTCTTCGCCGCCATGCTCATGATGGGGCTGATGGTGTTCGGCCTCTTCGCCGCGCGCGAGCTCAGCGTCGAGGAATTCCCCGAGGCGTGAAGCAGGTGTTCTCGTATTCCTATGAGGGCCGCTCCATGGTCTTCGTGGAGTTCTACCTCAGCGTGCCGGTGAACACCGCCGTGCAGGACGTGCGCGACAAGGTCGCGCTCGTGAAGGCGCAGTTCCGCGACGAGATCGACGAGCCCATCATCGAGCGCTTCAATCCGGGCGCCATGCCGGTGCTGTCCTATGCCTTCACCTCGGACGTGCTGAGCCCGCGTGAAATCTCCACCTTCGTCGAGCAGCGCATCCGCAAGCGCTTCCAGACCGTACCCGGCGTCGGCAAGGTCGACATGATAGGCGGCGTGAAGCGCGAGATCCGCGTCTTCGTGCGTCCGGACCGTCTGCGTGCCCTCAATGTCGGCGTCGACCAGGTGGTGCGCACGCTGCAGGCCGAGAACCAGGAGCTGCCGGCGGGCACGATCAGCTCGACGCAGTCCGAGCTCGTGGTGCAGATCAAGGGCCGCCTGAAACGGCCGGAGGATTTCCGGCGCCTCGTGGTGGCGCAGCGCGCCGGTGGGCCGGTCTATCTGGAGCAGGTCGCGGATGTGGTCGACGGCGAGCAGGAACTCGCATCCATGGCGCTGGTGAACGGCCGCCGCGCCGTGTCGCTGGACATCGTGAAGACCTCGGACGCCAACACCATCGACGTGGTGGACGACTCGAAAGAGGTCGCGGAGGAGGTGCGCCAGTCGCTGCCGCCCGGCATGGACATGGTGCTGGTCGCCGACAGCGCGAAGTCCATCCGCGCCTCCCTCGATGACGTGAAGAAGACGCTGATCGAAGGCGCCATCCTCGCCGTGCTCATCGTCTTCCTCTTCCTCGGTTCCTGGCGCTCGACGGTGATCACCGGCCTGACCTTGCCGATCTCGCTGCTCGGCACGGTGGCCGGCATCTACTTCTTCGGTTTCACCATCAACCTGATGACGCTGATGGCGCTCTCGCTCTGCATCGGCCTGCTCGTCGACGACGCCATCGTGGTGCGCGAGAACATCGTGCGCCACAACGCCATGGGCAAGGACCATCGCCAGTCCGCGCTCGACGGCACCAAGGAAATCGGCCTCGCGGTGCTCGCCACCACGCTGACCATCGTCGCCGTGTTCCTGCCCGTGGCCTTCATGGGCGGCATCATCGGCAAGTTCTTCTACCAGTTCGGTGTCACCGTCGCGACGGCGGTGCTGCTGTCCATGTTCGTCAGCTTCACGCTGGACCCGATGCTCTCCTCGGTGTGGTACGACCCGGATGCGCACGGCCGCAAGAAGACTTCCGGGCTGGGCCGCGCACTGGACCGCTTCTCGGCCTGGCTGGACGGCCTCGGCAACCTCTACGTGAAGGTGATCGGCTGGGCGCTGGCACACCGCCGCAGCACCATGGCCATCGCCCTGGCCTCGCTGGTGGGCGCTTTCGTGCTGGCCTCGCGCATCGGCGGCGAGTTCGTGCCGGAGCCCGACCTCTCCGAAATCAACGTGCGCTTCGAGACGCCGTCGGGCTCCGCGCTGGAATACACGCAGAAGAAGGTCGACCAGGTGACGAAGATCATCCGCGAGTATCCGGAAGTCATCTCCACCTACGCGACCATCAACAGCGGCATGGACTCCGGCAAGGAGCGCGCCGGCATCCGCGTGCGCCTGAAGCCCAAGGCCGAGCGCACGATGAGCCAGAAGCAGCTCGTGGTGGCGATCCGCCAGCGCCTGCTGAAGGTCGCCGGCATCAAGATCACGTCCGTGGCCGCGGCGGCGGAGTCGGTGAACGGCGGCCAGAAGCCCATCATCCTCTCCGTGCAGGGGCCGGACCTCGTGGTGCTGCAGCGCATCTCCGACGAACTCGTCGCCGGCATGAAGAAGATTCCGGGGCTGGTCGACATCCGCACCTCGCTTTCCGATCCCAAGCCGACACTGGCGGTCGATATCGACCGCTCGCAGGCGGCCAGCCTCGGCCTCTCGGTGGCGCAGGTGGGACAGGCGCTGCGGCCGCTGCTGGCCGGTGACGACGTCACCACCTGGCAGGACCCGCAGGGCGAGAACTACGACGTCACCGTGCAGCTGCCGCGCAGCGAGCGCTACACGGCGGCCGACCTCGACAACATCTATCTCTCGAGCGCCTTTGCCGATGCCGGCGGCGTGCCGCACATGGTGCCGCTGACGCAGGTCGCGAACATCACGGAAACGACCGGCGCCTCGCAGATCAACCGTCGCAACCTGTTCCGCGAGGTGATGATCGACGCCAACGTCAGCGGCCGTCCGGCCGGCGACATCGGTGCCGACATCCAGCGCCTGCAGGACTCCATGAAGCTGCCGCCGGGCTACCGCTTCCAGACCGAGGGCCAGAACAAGGACATGATCGAGTCCATCGGCTATGCCGTCACGGCGCTGCTCATGGCGGTGATCTTCATCTACATGGTGCTGGGCTCGCAGTTCAACAGCTTCATCCTGCCGGTCTCCATCATGACCTCGCTGCCGCTGTCGCTGATCGGCGTGTTCATCGCGCTCTTCGCCTTCGGCAGCACGCTCAACATCTTCTCCATCATCGGCGTCATCATGCTGATGGGCCTCGTCACCAAGAACGCCATCCTGCTGGTGGACTTCGTGAAGGTGGCGACGGAGCAGGGCATCGACCGTACCACGGCCATCATGGAGGCCGGCCGCACCCGCCTGCGTCCCATCCTGATGACCACGGCAGCCATGATCATGGGCATGGTGCCGCTGGCGCTGGGCCTGGGCGACGGCGCCGAGCAGCGGGCGCCCATGGCGCATGCCATCATCGGCGGCCTCGTCACCTCGACGCTGCTGACGCTGATCGTGGTGCCGGTGGTCTACACCTATCTGGACGACCTCCGGCTGTGGACGGGCCGGATGCTGCGCGGCCGCCAGGCAGGGGCTGCCGTGGCCGTGACGGAGCCCGGATCGAAGGCGGAGTGAGCGAGGACGGGATTTTCGGGGTGGCCAGGGCTGCCCTGGCGGCTCAGGGGCAGGCGCCGGCACGAATTGCAGGCAAAAAAATCCCCCGCAGGGGCGGGGGAGTGTCTGATAGGAGTCGTTCCAGGAAAATCTTTCAGCCGTGCTGGCCGGGGAAATGACACTGCTTCATGAGCTCGTCGCAGGCGTGGACGATCATTTCCTCGGTGATGGGGATCTCATGGCCGTCTTCGTCGAGCAGTGCTGCACCATGGAATTCATTGCCGGTCATCGTCATCATCAGCTCTTCTTGCGTGTACGTCATGGCTTGCATCATTCACCTCACTTGCCATCCCGGGCCAGGCTGGTGGGGCAGCAACCCGGGATGCCTCCCTGGCCGGTGCCAAATGTGAACTGAATCACCTTTCACTTCGGCCAGTATAGGAATGCGCCTTCCGCAGGTACCGCACAACTTCGCGTAATGTGTAACGAACTATGAGACAGCTTTCCGAGGGCAGCGAAGACGCCGTTTTCCGGCTGGGATTCCTGGTGAATCCCCATGCCGGACTGGGTGGCGCGCTGGCCCTGAAAGGCAGCGACGGCATGGCCGCCGCGGCACTGGCGCGTGGCGCCGTCCCGCAGGCCGGTAGCCGGGCCCGGCTCGCCCTGCAGGAACTCCTGCCCTGGCGGGAGCGCCTGCTCGTGCTGGCGGCCGGGGGCGGCATGGGGGCCGAGCTGGCGCAGGAGCTCGGCTTCGCCGTCGAGATCGTGCACCGGCCGGAGGGCCCGAGTACGGCTGCGGATACTGAGGCCGCGGCACGGGCGCTGGCGGAGCGCCGGGTCGACCTGCTGCTCTTCGCCGGCGGCGACGGCACGGCCCGCGACATCGAGCGCAGCGTCGGGCTGGCCCTGGCGGTGCTCGGCATTCCGGCCGGCGTGAAGATGCATTCCGGCGTCTTTGCCGTGAACCCGCGCGGCGCCGCCGAGATCGTCAAGCTGATGCTGGAGGGCGGGCTGGTGGTGGTCGATGCCGCCGACGTGCGCGATATCGACGAGGCGGCCCTGCGCGAAGGCCGGGTCGCGGCGCGCTACTACGGCGAACTCCGGGTGCCCCAGGAGGGCCGCTACCTGCAGCAGGTGAAGTGCAACGGCCGCGAGGTCGAGGCGCTGGTGCTGCAGGAGATCGCCGCCGAGATCACCGAGCATATGGCGACAGGCGTCACCTATTTCCTCGGGCCGGGCACCACGGTGGCCGCCGTCATGGACGAGCTCGGCCTGCCCAACACGCTGCTCGGCGTCGACGTGGTGCAGGACGGCGAGCTGCTGGCGGCCGACGCCGATGCGGCCACGCTGGAGGCGTTCGCCGCCGCGGGCGCCTGCCGCCTCATCCTCACCGCCACGGGCGGGCAGGGCATGCTGCTCGGCCGCGGCAACCAGCAGCTCAGTCCCGCCGTGCTGCGCGCCGTCGGTCGCGACGGGCTCATCGTCATTGCCACCAACGAGAAGCTGAAGGCCCTGGCGGGCCGGCCACTGCTCATGGACCTTCCGGACGAAGCGCTGGCGCAGGAGTTCGCGGGCTTCATCGAGGTCGTCACCGGCTA
>JAJNDL010000152.1 GCA_021156385.1 Moraxellaceae bacterium
AGCCTTGACGGCTACATGGCGCCGGAAGGGATGGACATCGAGCACTGGGAGACGCCCGAGTACAAGAACTGGGGCGCCAAGTGGGGCTCTCTGATGAGCTGGATCCTCAAGCAGCAATATTTCCGCGAGAGGCTCAAGTTCGGCCCGGGAGGAGAGACCGGTCCGGTCAACGATATGCTCCGTAATACCTTTGAGCGTACCGGTGCCAACATCATGGGCAAACGGATGTTTGACGCAGGCGAGCGAAGCTGGCCCGAGGAAGCCCCGTTTCACACCCCCGTGTACGTGCTCACCCACGAGAAGCGCGAACCATGGGTCCGGCCGGGCGGAACGACGTTCCATTTCCTCAACGATGGGCCAGCGAGTGCCCTTGAGAAAGCCCGGGAATCTGCAGGCGGTCGTGACATTCGCATTTCGGGCGGAGCAGATGTGATACAGCAGTACTTGAGCATGGGCGCCATTGACGAGCTGGAAATCGCCCTGGCTCCGGTATTATTTGGCAAGGGAAGGCGCCTTTTCGAGAACCTGAACGAGCCCGTGCCACAGTTTCGAATCGACAGGGTGCTCAATACTCCAGATGCCACGCACCTGCGCTACGTGCGTACGTAAAAGCGGCCCGACAACTCGTTCAGTGCCGGCACCCAACCACTGCGACCGGTTTCCGCTCAACTTTTGGAGTCAGTTGTCAGGCGCCGGAAGGTAAAACCCTCATTGCTTCAGTAGAAAGGAGATTCTCATGAAGAAAAATACAATCTGCCTGTGGTTCGAACGCGACGCAGAAGAAGCTGCCCGTTTCTACACAGGCCTCTTTCCCCAAAGCAGCCTCGGCGCCATTCATAAAGCGCCCTCCGACTATCCCGATGGCAAGGCCGGCGATGTCTTGACCGTGGAGTTTGTTGTTGCCGGCATTCCTTGCATCGGCCTTAATGGAGGGCCTCGTTTCAAGCACAGCGAAGCCTTCTCTTTCCAGATATCCACCGAAGATCAGGAGGAAACAGATCGGTATTGGAATGCCATCGTCAACAACGGGGGACATGAAAGCCATTGCGGCTGGTGCAAGGACAAATGGGGCATCAGCTGGCAAATCACGCCGCGCGTGCTGACGGAGGCAATGGCCCGAGGTGGCGATGTGGCCAAGCGTGCATTTAATGCCATGATGCCGATGCGCAAGATTGACGTTTCCGCCATTGAGGCTGCTGTACGCGGCTGAGAGTGCCCCAGTCGGATGAGGCCCAACAAATCATTCCGGACAGGCGCTCGCCACGGTCTTGAACCCAGCGTTAGAGAAATAACAATGAAGAGAATTCTCCTCGCCATTACCCTGCTTTCTGCATCGATCGCTCATGCGGAGTGCGCGAAATCCAAAGAGCCGTGTCCGGGGCAGGCCTATACCCCGCCGTCCAAAGCCGATATTCAGCAGCAAATGAATGAAATGGGGCCGGTCTTTGGCAACATGGCGTCCAGCATGCTCCAGGCTCGCCTCTCCGCGCTTGCCGACCCCAAGACAACGGAGCAGCTCGCAAGGTTCAGTCGCAACTATTTCAATGCCTTGGTGACTCAGGGCTTTACTGAAGAGCAGGCTCTTAAAATTGTTACCGCAGTTGGCGTGCCCACTTCGCAGTAGCTCCTCTCGCAATTCGCTCAAGGCGAAACACCTCACCCTATCTTGATTCCAACACCAGGTGATCGATGCAGCTCATCATCAAAGAAAAACAATACTTCTCCCAGCTGGATGAAGATAACTTCTTCTCCTGGCTGCAGGGAATTGAAGGGGTCAGTGGAGTAACAGGCACATCGCAGGGGCTGTCGGTAAGCCTCTCGGCAACCCAGTTCTCCAATGAGTCGCTGCATGACCTGCTCGCCCTTTACGCCAGGTACGATCTCGACATGCGCCAGCTCGCCCAGTTTGAAACCCCGGAAAACAGCAGCTGGTTCAGGAACTCGAAGGCGTTCTGGCACAAGCGGGTGTTTGGCTAGGCCATACCCGGCCATTCATTCCATGGCTGGCAGCCTTCGCATGTTCTTCGACAGCGCTGCTCTCCCCTCTGGAAGTTCCGCAGAATGCGCTCCTGCGGGCCGGCGCCGTCTGCCTGCTGCACGACAGCCCTGCCCTTTTTACGCACCACATGCCTGCTCCGGACGGCACCTCGCACGGGCTATTTCCTGTGGCCAGCGTCAACACTGCGCCCCTACCATTGGAGCGATGCAGCAAGGCCCCGGGGCTACCGGGTCTGGAACCGGATTCATCAAAGGGAGACACCACGATGCGGGTCATGATCCTGATCAAGGCGGACGAACATTCCGAGGCTGGCATCCTGCCGGACGAGAAACTCCTCGCCGCGATGGGCCAGTACAACGAGGAGCTGGTCAAGGCCGGCGTGATGCTCGCGGGCGAGGGCTTGAAGCCGAGTTCGCAGGGGCGGCGGGTACGCTTCGCCGGCAGCCAGCGCACCGTGATCGAAGGCCCTTTCCAGCCCACGGGCGAGCTGCTCGCAGGCTTCTGGCTCTGGCAGGTGAAGTCGCTGGACGAGGCGGTGGAGTGGGTGAAGCGGATGCCCAACCCCATGCCCGGCACCGAGCCGGTGATCGAGATCCGTCCGGTGTTCGAGGCCGAGGATTTCGCACCCAGCGATCCGTCGGGCGAGATCCGTGCGCAGGAGGAACGCCTGCGCGATGAACTGGCCCGCCGCTGAGAAAGCCGGGTCGGCCGCCACTTCCGCTGCGGCTGGTCCTGCCCAGGGCCGCTTCCGGCGGCGCCCGCACGAGGCGGCCTTTCAAGCGGACGCCTCTTGCGCCATAGTCGCGCGGTAACCCGATGCCGGCTGCGCTCCCCGCGGCAGCCGGCCGAACCGCTGCCTCGACGACCGATGATGAAACTCCGCCCTCTGCTTGCCACCCTGCTGCTCTGCACGTCCTCGCTGGCACGTGCGGCCACCAGCTACACCGATGCCACCAACTACCTCCTCATGCTTTACGGAGTCTGCCTCGGCACCGTGGGCAACCCCTCGGCCATCGCAGCCTTCTTCCAGGAGCAGGGCACGGAGAAGCTCACCTGGGAACAGGCGGCGCCTTTCCTGGGAGGCAACGCCGGCAATGTCTGGCCTGCCGACACTCCCTTCGGCCAGTACATGCTGGCCGCCCGCAACGACGGCCTCTGCACCGTGCAGGCCCGCTGGGCCGATGTGCAGGAGGTGCGCGAGGCGTTCTTCGAACTGGTTGAGCGGCTGCACCAGGAATCCGGCGGCAAGCTCGTGAAGGCTTCCGACGCCACGGTGGAGAAAGGACGCCAGTTGGTGAGCTTCAATCTCGCCCCGCCGGCCCTCAAGGGCTATCACCTGAACCTGTCTGCCTTGACCATGGAAAGCGCGAGCACGGACCTGCAGGTCGTGCTGGCCTTCAAGGCCGTCTCCGGCGACATGCCGACCGTCAAGGAAGCGGACAAAAAACAGAAATGAGGCGGCGCAATTTCGCGCCGCCCCGGAGGCTTCCATGAAGGCGTTCGCCGCTGCCCTGCTCCTCATCCTCGCCCTGCCTGTCCATGCGCTGGAGGCGGCCGACGACAGTGCGCTTTCCGAAGCCGCGGGCGACGCGGCGGCGCCCCGCAGCGGCTGCGACCAGGTGGCCGAGGCGAACATCGGCAAGGAGCCGCGCATCCGGCCGGAGGTGCTGAGCGAGAAGTCGATCGCGCGCACCTTCGAGGTCCACGCCGCCGAACTTCACCAGCCCTACCTGCGTGCGCGCCACACGGATGCCTGCCTGCAGGGCAGCCTGCTGTTCCGCATCACCGTCAACGGCAACGGCAGTGTCACGGCGCTCAGTTACCGCGCTTCCAACCAGGCCATCGCCCGCCTCGGCGAACAGCTCGCGACGCTCATCAACGGCATCCGCTTCGAACCGCCGGGCCGCTCGGACACCTTCGAGTACATGGTCAGCCTCTTCGGCGACATGGACCCGGAGTAAGCGTCGTCCGCGCCCGTACTGCATCCTCATCTGCCGCGAACCGCTGACTGCATGGACAGGCCCATCACCGGCTATCACCTCGACGAGGAGGGTCACTGGGTGGCCGAGCTCGACTGTGGCCACAACCAGCACGTACGCCATAACCCGCCCTGGACCGTACGGCCCTGGGTCACCACGCCGGAAGGCCGTGCGCAGCGGCTGGGCGCCACCCTGGCCTGCCGGAAATGCGACAGCGGCGCGCCGCCCGACCGCTGAGCCCGGGCACCACACAGCGCCTGCTGAAAAATCCGGCGCCTGATCTAGAGTGATACGGCTATCCACCTGAGCGCGTCAGGCCAGGAGCGCCGCCATGCCCCATCTCTCCGTCGACCGCGAAAACACCGCCAACATCGAGCTCTACTACGAGGACCACGGATCGGGCTGGCCCGTCGTGCTGATCCACGGCTGGCCGCTGTCCGGCCGCTCTTGGGAAAAGCAGCTGCTACCCCTGCTCGAGGCCGGCTTCCGCGTCATCACCTACGACCGCCGCGGCTTCGGCGAATCGAGCAAGCCCTCCTGCGGCTACGACTACGACACGCTCGCCCGCGACCTGCACGAGCTGCTCACGCAACTGAACGTAAAGGATGCCACGCTGGTGGGATTCTCCATGGGCGGCGGCGAGGTCGCACGCTACCTCGGGCGCTACGGCAGCGACCGGGTGCGGCAGGCCGTCTACATCGCTGCGATCCCGCCCTTCCTGAA
>JAJNDL010000153.1 GCA_021156385.1 Moraxellaceae bacterium
ATGGGTATAGATCACGCCGATGATGGTGTCGTAGTTCACCTGGGCATGGTGACCACCGATGATCTCGGCCACCATCATCCCCTCCTCCATCGCCTTGTGTGCCAGCATCGGGCCACGCACCAGGTCGCCTATGGCGAAGACGCTCGGCACCGACGTACGGCACTGGTTGTCGACATGCACGTAGCGACGCTCATCGAGGGAGATGCCGCTGTCCGGCGAGAACAGGCCTTCTGTGTAAGGACGGCGCCCCACGGCCACGATCAGCTTGTCGAACTTTTCACTGTGCTCGCCATCCTTGTCGGTATACCTCACCGTCACCTGGCCGCCCTTGGCCTCGGTTCCGGTGACGCGAGCACCCAGGCGGATGTCCAGCCCCTGCTTGGTCAGGATCTTCTGCGCTTCCTTTGCGACGGCCTTGTCGCAGGCTGGCAGGAAGGCATCGACCGCCTCCAGCACGACGACTTCGGCGCCAAGCCGACTCCACACGGAGCCCAGCTCGAGGCCGATCACGCCGGCGCCGATCACACCAAGCCGCTTCGGCACCTCCTGGAACTCAAGGGCTCCCGTGGAGTCGACGATGAGGTTTTCGACCAGCTGGGCCACAGGAATGTTCACGGCCTCAGAGCCGGCAGCGAGGATGACGTTCTGCGCATCGATAACCTCGACATCACCCTGCAACGGCGTGAACTCGACCTTGCGGCCGGCCAGCAGTTTGCCGGTGCCCTGCAGCCAGGTGATGTTGTGGCCCTTGAAGAGTTGAGCGATGCCACCGGTGAGATTGCCCACTACGGTGTCCTTGCGCGCCTGCATGGCCTTCAGGTCGAAACCGACCTTGCCGACCGTGATGCCATGCACTTCAAGACCGTGTGCGGCCTCGTGATAACGATGCGTGGAATCGAGCAGCGCCTTTGACGGTATGCAGCCGACGTTCAGGCAGGTACCGCCCAGGGACGGCTTGCCCTTGTGCACGCGCTTCTCGATGCAGGCCACGCTCATGCCGAGCTGTGCTGCACGAATGGCGGCTTCGTATCCGCCGGGCCCGCCGCCAATGACGACGAGGTCAAAACTCTGTGCCATGAGTCATTCCCTTCTCAGGTTAGGGAGCAGATGGCGCCCGCCTTGCAGGCGCCCGCAATCAGATTTCCAGCAGCAGTCGCGCCGGATCCTCGACCAGCTCCTTGATCGCCACCAGGAAGCTCACCGCCTCCTTGCCGTCGATGAGTCGATGATCATAGGACAGTGCCAGGTACATCATGGGGAGAATGACGACTTCGCCATTCACCGCCATGGGGCGCTCCTGGATCTTGTGCATGCCCAGGATGGCCGTCTGCGGCGGGTTCAGGATGGGTGTGGAAAGCAGTGAACCGAACACGCCACCATTGGAAATGGTGAATGTCCCGCCCGTCATTTCTTCGATGGTGAGCTTGCCGTCGCGTGCCTTCTTGCCGAACTCGCCGACGGTCTTTTCAACTTCGGCCAGGCTCATGCGCTCCGTATTGCGGAGGATGGGAACCACGAGGCCTCGATCAGAGGAAACCGCCACGCCGACATCGTAGAAGCCGTGGTACACGATGTCGTTGCCGTCGATGGAGGCATTGACCGCCGGAAAGCGCTTGAGCGCCTCCACTGCCGCCTTGACGAAGAAGGACATGAAGCCGAGGCGCACGCCATGCACCTTCTCGAACTTCTCGGCGTACTGCTTGCGCAGCTCCATGACCGGCTTCATGTTCACTTCATTGAAAGTCGTGAGCATGGCCGTCGACTGCTTGGCTTCGAGCAGGCGCTCGGCCACCTTGGCGCGCAGGCGGGTCATCGGAACGCGCTTCTCGACGCGCTCGCCAACCGCCATGGCAATCGCCTGCGCCGCCGGAGCAGGCGCTGCTGCCGGTACGGGAGCCGGTGCAGGCTTGCTGGCTTTCTTCAGGTAGCCCTCAACATCTTCCTTGGTGAGGCGACCACCCTTGCCTGTCCCGGTGATCCGGGAGGGATCGAGGTTGTTCTCGGCGATCAGCTTACGTACTGCCGGGCTGAGGGCATCGTCAGCGGCAGCTGTCGGCTCAGCCGCGGCAGGCTGCGCTGCAGCAGGTGCCGGGGCACCGGCAGGAGCGCTTGCCTTGGCTCCTTCCTCGAAAATTGCCAGGACTTCCTGAGAGAGCACCGTGTCGCCCTCGTTCTTCAGGACCTTGCCGATCACGCCATCTGCAGGCGCCACGACTTCGAGCACGACCTTGTCGGTCTCGATGTCGACAATCAGTTCGTCGCGTGCAACAGCTTCGCCAGGCTTCTTGTGCCAGGTTGCCACCGTTCCGTCGGCCACGGACTCGGGAAATACCGGCGCTTTGATCTCGATCGTCATCTCTTGTGTTCCTTGATTCGTTTGCTCTGGCTCACTGCTTCACTTCGGCACGGAAGGCTTCTTCCACAAGGAAGGCCTGCTCCTGCGCGTGCAGATACACGGAACCGCAGGCAGGTGCGGCCGCCGGGGTCCGCCCGACGTAACGCACGCGCAGTCTGTCGTTCCATTGGCGCACCACGGTATGCATGTGGTGCTGGCTGCAATACCAGGCGCCCTGGTTCATGGGCTCTTCCTGGCACCATACGATGCTGCCCACGTTCTTGTAGTGGGACAGAACCTCGCCGAGCCGTTTCTCCGGGAAAGGATAGAGCTGTTCGATGCGGATGATGGCCACATCCTCGCGCTTCGTCTCGCGGCGCTTTTCCAGCAGGTCGTAATACACCTTGCCGCCGCAGAGAATCACATGCGTAACCGCCTCCGCACGGATGGAATCGATCTCCGGAATGACCGTCTGGAACTGGCCGTCCGCGAGTTCCTCCAGCGTGCTGACCGCCAGCTTGTGGCGCAGCAGGCTCTTTGGCGACATCACGATCAGTGGCTTGCGCAGGGGACGTACTGCCTGACGACGCAGCAAATGGAATATCTGCGCCGGCGTAGTGGGCGTGCAGACCTGCATGTTGTGCTCGGCACACAGCTGCAGGAAGCGCTCGAGGCGCGCAGAGGAATGCTCCGGCCCCTGCCCTTCGAAGCCATGCGGCAGCAGCAGCGTGAGCCCGCACAGGCGTTCCCACTTGGTTTCACCGCTGGAAATGAACTGGTCGATCACGACCTGCGCACCGTTCGCGAAGTCACCGAACTGGGCCTCCCAAATGATCAGGGACTTCGGTGTCGTCGTGGCATAGCCGTATTCGAAAGCCAGCACTGCCTCTTCCGAAAGCAGCGAGTCGTAGATTTCCAGCGGCGGCTGCAGAGGGTCCAGATGCTGAAGCGGCACATAGGCGGAACCGTCTTTCTGGTTGTACAGGACGGCATGGCGATGCGAGAAAGTTCCACGCCCCACGTCCTGGCCCGTGATGCGCAGCAGGAAGCCCTCATTCAGCAGCGTGGCATAGGCAAGGGTTTCGGCCGCACCCCAGTTGAAATCGAGGTTGCCGGCCCACATGCGGGCGCGGTCCTCCATGACCTTCTGTACCTGCTTCTGCAGTACGAAGGCCTCGGGCAGGCGCTCCAGCTTCTTGCCAAGCTCCTGCAATGTCTTGAGCGGAACCCGTGTATCCCACTCATCGACCACAGCGTGGCCCAGATAGGCAGACCAGTCGACGAACAGCGTCTTGTTCGGCTCGCGCACCAGTGCCTTGACCACGTGCTGGCCGGCCTCGAGGGCACGGCGGTATTCATCCACCATGTCGTCGGCCTGGACCTGGCCCAGCGTGCCGTCCTGGACGAGTCGGCCGGCATAAATGCTGCGTGCCGTCGGCAACTTCTGGATGACCTGGTACATCACCGGCTGGGTGGCGGAAGGCTCGTCCGCTTCGTTGTGGCCGCGGCGGCGGTAGCAGATGAGGTCGATGACCACATCCTTCTGGTATTCCATGCGGAAATCGAGCGCCAGCTGCGTCACGAAGAACACGGCTTCGGGATCATCGCCGTTCACGTGGAAGATGGGCGCCTGCACCATCTTGGCGACGTCGGTGCAGTACTCGGTAGAGCGCGCATCCTCTTGCCGACTGGTAGTGAAGCCGACCTGGTTGTTCACGATGACATGGATGGTGCCGCCGGTGCGGAAGCCGCGCGTCTGCGACATCTGGAAGGTTTCCATCACCACGCCCTGACCGGCGAAAGCGGCGTCCCCATGGATACTGACCGGCAGCACCTGGCGACCATGGACGTCCTTGCGGCGGTCCTGGCGGGCACGCACGGAACCTTCGACCACAGGCGACACGATTTCCAGATGCGACGGATTGAACGCCATGGCGAGATGCACTTCGCCACCCGGCGTCATCACGTTGGACGAATAGCCCTGGTGATACTTCACGTCGCCGGAACCCTGCTTGGTGAACATCTTGCCTTCGAACTCGCCGAAGAGATCGGCGGGATTCTTGCCGAGGATGTTCACCAGCACGTTGAGTCGGCCGCGGTGGGCCATGCCGATGACGACTTCCTTCACGCCGTAGGAGCCGGCGCGCTGGATGCATTCGTCGATCAGCGGAATCAGTGCCTCGCCGCCTTCCAGGCCGAAGCGCTTGGCCCCCGCATACTTGGTGCCCAGGAACTTTTCCAGCCCTTCGGAAGCCGTCATGCGCTCGAGGATGTGCTTTTTGGTATCGGCAGAGAAATTGGGATTGCCGCGAACACTCTCGAGGCGCTGCTGGATCCAGCGCTTCTCGGCGGTGTTGAC
>JAJNDL010000154.1 GCA_021156385.1 Moraxellaceae bacterium
GTCGCCGGTGCCGAACGGCATCGTCCTGCTCGGCTTCGTGCTGGGCGGCGTGGCGCGCGGTATCGCGGTGGGACTCATCGTCACGCTGCTCTCGCTGTTTTTCGCGGACCTCGGCATCCATCACGTCCTCGTGATCATCTACACCGTGGTCATGACGGCCGTTCTGTTCTCGCTGGGCGGCTTCATCAATGCCGTGTACGCGAAGTCCTTCGACGACATCAACATCGTGCCGACCTTCGTGCTGACGCCGCTGACCTACCTCGGGGGCGTGTTCTACTCGCTGGACCTGCTGTCGCCGTTCTGGCAGGGCGTCTCGATGCTGAACCCCATCGTCTACATGGTGAACGCCTTCCGCTACGGCATCCTCGGTGTCAGCGATGTCAGCATCTGGTTCTCGCTGGGCATGATCACGCTGCTCTGCGTCGGCCTGTTCCTGTTTGCGCTGCGCCTGCTCGAGCGCGGCACCGGTCTGCGCGAGTGAGCCTGCCATGAGCCACGACAAGCTCCTGCTCGGCAAGACCACCGACTATCCGCAACGCTATGCGCCGGAGACGCTGTTCCCCATCGCGCGCAGCGAGGGCAGGGCGGCCGTCGGCATCGCCGGCGCGCTGCCGTTTTGCGGCGTGGACGTGTGGACGCATTACGAGGTGTCATGGCTGGATGCGCAGGGCAAGCCGCGCGTTGCCATCGCCGAGATCGTGGTGCCGGCGGATTCGCCCAGCCTGGTCGAGTCCAAGTCGATGAAGCTGTATTTCAATTCGCTCAACTTCGAGCGCTTCGACAGCGCCACGGCCTTTCTTGCCTGCGTGACGCGCGACCTGACGGCTGCCGCCGGTGCGCCGGTGCAGGTGACGCTCCTGCCGCACGAGGCCGGCGACGGTACACTGGTCCGCCTGCCCGGAGAGTGTCTGGACGAGCTGCCGCTGGCCTGCGATGCCTTCGAGGTCGATCCCGGCTTCCTGCGTGCCGACCCGCAGCGCGTGATCAGCGAGACGCTGCATTCGCACCTGCTGCGCAGCCGCTGTCCCGTCACCCATCAACCCGACTGGGCCAGCGTGCTCGTGGAGTACGAAGGGCCGGCGCTGGACAGGACCGGCCTGCTGGCCTATCTCGTTTCCTACCGCAACCATGCCGATTTCCACGAGCAGTGCGTGGAGCGCATCTTCATGGATGTCATGCAGCGGTGCGCACCGCTGCAGCTGACCGTCTATGCGCGCTATACCCGGCGCGGCGGGCTGGATATCAATCCCTGGCGCAGCACCCGCGAAACCCTGCCGTACCGCCTGCGCCTGGCGCGGCAGTGATCCACGTTTTCCGTCTTTGCGACTTGCCAGAATCCGGCGGCCCCGCACAACATCCGTCATCCATACCGTGCAGGGCCCCCCATGACCACCTATTTCGCCTTTCGCCTGCGTGATCGCCTGCAGCAGGATATCGATACCCTGCTGGCTAATCTCGACACACGCGTCAGCGCACCCCAGCACGAGGCGCATACGCGCATCTCCGTGGAGCTGGTGGACGAGATACTGCGCAACACCGTCGAGGAACTCATCAGCCGCTTCCAGTCCGGCACGGAAGGCCAGGGCGTGCTGGCGACGCTGCTCAGCCTGCTGAAGGGCACCTCCCATGTGCTGGTGCGGCAACTGCTGGGCAAGAGCGGCAACGAAGATGTGGCCCGCATGGCGCAATACCTGAGGTCACGCCGCATCAATGCGGGCGGTCAGGTGCTGTTCGGTTTTGCCGTTGAACCCGGTCAGGTGCCTGCAATCCAGGACGTACTGGCTGCCGTCGGCCGGGGCGAGGGAGAGGCACGCAAGGCCGAGCTGCTGCGCCTGCTGCTGTCGCTCTCCGACCAGGCACTGGTGCACTTCTTCGATGATTTCACCGCACCCATGCAGCTCGGTTTCATCAAGCGCAAGGCCGCCGACCTCGGCCGCGCCACCATCGGCAAGGGGGTCCATGCCGCCATGAACCGCTTGGTACCGGGCTTGAACCAGGCTGAGCTTAAGGTGCTGGCCGACTTCCTGGGGTCACTGCTCGTGACGGCCTGATGCCGACACGCGGATTGGCCGAAGTTGCACACGGACCGGTCACTCCGGCGCTTTACTCGACAGCGGTCCGTCGGAATCATTGCGCCTCCTTCCAAGGAGTCGAACATGACGACCTACTTCGCCTTCCGCGCGTCCGACGAACTGAGCCGGTCCAGCCTGACCCTGATGGAGAATTTCGAGCGTGGTGCGAAAGAGCCGCAAAACACGCTGTTCGTGAAGGTCGCCCAGCTCTTCGCCGACGAGATCGTCGACACCCTGCTGCTCAACCTCGTCCGCTCCTCCGGCTCCGGCGCGTCCAATGCGCAGCGCCTGGAAAGCTTCGCCGGCATCATCAAGAGCACCGTCAACGGCCTCATCAAGCAGGTGCTGGGCAAGATGAGCAATGACGAGCTGAGCCCGCTCTCGGGTTATATCCGCGAGCATCGCCGCTCCTTCACGCTGAATGGCGAAGCCTGCGACTACATCGCCTACGAAACCCCTGCGGATTTCCATGCACGTTTCCGTGCCGTGCTGGAGAAGGGCGCGCGGGGTGAGCGCGACAACGCCGAGCTGCTTTCCTGCATGGACCAGTTCCATGAGCTGTCCCTGTCGACCTTCTACGACAAGTCGCTCAGCCTCGTGAAGCTCGGCTTCATCGGCCGCAAGCTGGCGGAAGTGGGTGGATCGGCCATCCGCAAGGGCGCGCTGTCGACGTCGCGGCACTCCGTGCCGAACATGACGGACGAGGAGTACAGGCGCTTCTCGGAATATTTCCTCGGCATGCTGATTACGGTCTGACGGAACAGCGAAAATGAAAAAGGCGGGAATACCCGCCTTTTTCATTTCGCGTCGCCGCCGTTCTCAGGAGGAGCAGCTGATCTCCAGGTGCCGGCCCCAGTCGGGAGGCAGCGCGGCATAGGCCTCGTTCTCCGGCTGCTCGTCGAAGGGCCGCGTGAGCAGCATCCGGAGCTTCTCGATTTCGCCGTAGTCACCGTCCTCGGCCTTGTCGATGGCGATCTGGGCCATGTAGTTGCGCAGGATGTACTTGGGATTGACCGAGTTCATGAAGGCCGCACGCTCGCGATCGTCACTGCCTTCCGCATGCAGGCGCTCGCGATAGCGGCGCAGCCAGGCATCGAAGGCCTCGCGGTCGAGAAAGTCGTCACGCAGGGGTGACCGGCCTTCGGCGCTGCCGACATGGGCCAGGGCACGGAAACTGCGCGTGTAATCCGCATTGTTGCGTGCCAGCAGTTCGAGGAAGTCGGCGGCAAGCTGATGGTCCTCCGGACGTTCCGTGCGCAGTCCGAGCTTCTGGCGCAGGCCGGTACCGTAGGCGCCGAGAAACTCGCCTTCATAGCCCTGCAGCGCAGCGACCAGCGCATCTTTTTCGATCAGGCCCGACAGCGCATAGGCGAGGGCGTTCAGGTTCCAGAGTCCCACCGAAGGTTGCTGGTTCCAGGCATAGCGGCCGTTGTAGTCGCTGTGGTTGCAGATGAAGCCGGGCTCGTAGACGTCGAGGAAGCCGAAGGGTCCGTAGTCGAAGGTGGCGCCGGTGATGGAGAAGTTGTCCGTATTCATCACGCCGTGCGCGAAGCCCACCAGCTGCCAGAACGCCATCAGCCGTGCCGTGCGCCGCACGATCTCGCGAAAGAATGCCGTGTAGCGGTCGTGTTCGTCGGCCAGCTCGGGGAAGTGCTTCGTGATGACGAAGTCGGCCAGCGTCTTCAGCAGCTCCGGCTGGTTGCTGTGGAAGAGCCACTCGAAATGGCCGAAGCGGATGTGCGTGTCCGCCAGGCGCAACAGCATGGCGCCGCGCTCGGTCTTCTCGCGCAGCACCGGCTCGTCGGAGCCGACGATGCAGAGTGCGCGCGTGCTGGGGATGCCGAGGTGGTGCATGGCTTCCGAGCCCAGATATTCGCGGATGCAGGAGCGCAGCACGGCACGGCCGTCGCCGAAGCGGGAGTAGGGGGTTTTGCCGGCACCCTTCAGGTGCAGGTCCCAGGTTTCGCCCTGCGCGTTCACGACCTCGCCGAGCAGCAGTCCGCGGCCGTCGCCGAGGTCGGGGTTGTACACGCCGAACTGGTGGCCGGTGTATTTCATGGCCAGCGGTGCGCTGCCCGGCAGCAGCTTCTGACCGCCGAAGAAGGCCACGAAGTCCGGGTTGTGTGCGCATTCCGGTTCGAGATCGAGGAGGCGCGCTGCCTCGGGATTGAAGCTCACCAGATGCGGATGCGCGAAGCCCGCCGGCTCGACCCGTGAATAAAGTCCGGACGGCAGGCGGCTGTAGGAATTGTCGAAGGCGAGGGTGTGTAGCGTTGCCATAGGAATACTGAAGACCCGGTAATGCAGGTGCGCAAGGGGGCAGGCCGCCCCTTTCACCCAGGATACCGGTCACTATCGCACCTTGCACCAGGGAAAGCATCGCCGGCAGAGGGTCGCGTTTCTGTCGGAACGGGCCTGCCGGAAATTCCATTTTCCGGTAAGGCACCAGGCTGCCGTACTGCAGGAGTCGTCTTGATCCGATGCTGCAATAAAAAAGGGCCGCCCATGGCGGCCCTTTCCCGGAGCTGCGTCGCTTACGCCGACGCCACCTGTGCGGTCAGCGCGCGCATGCGCTTGCGCTGTTCCTTGAGGCGGGACTCGATTTCCTTGAAGCGGGCACGGCCTTGCGGGCCTGGCGCTTGGCGAGCTGCTGCTCGGCGCGCTTGAACTGCATGGTGAGCTGGGCCTTCTGGATGGCGAACTCGGAGCAGCGCTTGAGGTTGCGGGTGATGCCGACCCAGGACAGGGAGAGGATCATCCACTTGGTCGGATCGAACTGCCACCACTTCACGCCGTTGCGGTAGTCGTACTGAAAGATGTGGTGGTAGTTGTGGTAGCCCTCGCCCCAGGTCATCAGGGCCAGCACCGGGTTGTCACGGGCGGTGTTCTCGTCGGTGTAGGGACGGGTGCCCCACATGTGGCAGAGCGAGTTGATGAAGAAGGTGACGTGGTGGCTGACCACCAGGCGCAGCAGGCCGCCCAGCAGGAACACGCCCCAGAAGTCGCCGAGCAGGAGGCCCAGGGCGATCGGCAGGCCAAGGTTCATGACCAGCACGATGGGCACGTAGTAGTTGTGCTGGAACATCACGATCTTGTCGTTCAGCAGGTCGTTCGCATTGCTGAAGTTGGGCTTGCCGGACTCGTAGTTGCGCAGCATCCAGCCGATGTGGGCGAAAAAGAAGCCGCGGTTGATCGAGTACGGGTCGCCGTCCACGTCGTCGACGTTGCGGTGGTGGGTGCGGTGGCTGGAGGCCCAGATCAGGATGCTGTTCTGGATGGCCATGGCACCGAAGAGCATGAAGAATATTTTCAGGGACCAGTGCGCCTCGTAGGCGCGGTGTGCCCACAGGCGGTGGTAGCCACCGGTGATGGACATGCCGTTGAAGGTCAGGAGCACGATGAAGCTGACCCAGGC
>JAJNDL010000155.1 GCA_021156385.1 Moraxellaceae bacterium
CTGGTGCAGATGGACGATCGCGACTACCGCTCGCGCCTTGCGCAGGCCGAAGCCGAACTGGCGCAAGCCTTGGCAGCTGGCGGGCGCGGTGCAGAGGCCGGCCAGGCCGTCGCACAGCTCGGGGCAGCGAGCGCACAGGCGCAGGCCGCACAGGCCGACATCGCGCAGGCGCAGGCCGATGCCGAGCGCTCCGCCCGTGAAGCCGAGCGCCTGCACACGCTGCTGGCGAAGAAACTGGTGAGCCCGCAGCAGTACGACAGCGCGGAAGCCGCCGCGCGGGCCGCTCAGGCCCGGCTCGCCTCCGTGCGCGAGGCGGCGCGCGCCGCTACGCAGCAGGTGAGCGCTGCCGGTGCCGCCCTGCGTGGCGCCGATGCCCGCCTCGAAGCGGCGCGCGCCGCGCGCGACATCGCCGCGCACCAGCTCGCCGACACCCGTATCGTGGCCGCCGTCGACGGCATCGTCAGCCAGAAGAACATCGAGGCCGGCCAGCTCGTGCAGATGGGCCAGCCGCTCATGAACCTCGTGCCCGTGCAGGACACCTGGATCACCGCCAACCTCAAGGAGACGCAGATCCGCGACCTGCGCACCGGCAATGCCGTCGTGGTGGAGATCGATGCCTATCCCGGCCTGGAATGGACCGGCAAGCTGGACTCCTTCTCGCCCGCCACGGGCGCCAAATTCACGCTGCTGCCGCCCGACAATGCCACCGGCAACTTCACCCGCATCGTGCAGCGCATTCCCGTGAAGGTGCGCCTCGAGGCCGGCCAGCATCCCGGCTACGTGCTGCGTCCCGGCATGAACGCCAAAGTACGCATCGCCAAGAGCCGCTGACATCATGCCGGTGTTCCCGAAGCGGGAATTCAGCGATGCCGAAATCTACCGGCGCCGCCACGCCATCGCGCTCACCGTGACGCTGGCGGCGATGATGGAGCTGCTCGACACCTCCATCGTCAACGTCGCCATCTCGCAGATCATGGGCAATCTCGGCGCCACGCTCGAGGAAGTCACCTGGGTCTCCACCGGCTACATCGTCGCCAACGTCATCGTGCTGCCGATCTCCGGCTGGCTCTCCAGCCGCTTCGGCCGCCGCAATTACTTCATGGGCTCGATCGCCCTCTTCATCGTCGCCTCGTTCTTCTGCGGCAACGCCAGTTCGCTCGGCTCGCTGGTGTTCTGGCGCATCGTGCAGGGGCTGGGTGGCGGCGGGCTCATCGCCACCGCGCAGAGCACGATCTTCGAGATCTACCCGCCCCGCGAGCAGGGCACCGGCATGGCCATCTTCGGCATGGGCATCATGATGGGGCCGACGCTGGGCCCTACCGTGGGCGGCTTCATCACCTACCACGCATCGTGGCCGTGGATCTTCTACATCAACCTGCCCATCGGCCTCGTTGCACTGCTTCTCGCCAACAACCTGCTGCCGGACTCGCGCTTCCAGCAGAAGATCTCGAAAGTGGACTGGACCGGCATCGCCCTGCTCGCGCTCAGCATCGGCGCGCTGCAGATCATGCTGGAACGTGGCGAGCGCCTGCAGTGGTTCGACTCGGGCGAAATCCAGCTCTATGCGGCCGTATCGCTGGGTGCCTTCATGGCCTTCATCTGGCACGAGCTGCGCATCGAGCATCCCGTGGTGGACCTTGCCATTCTGCGCGACCGGCAGTACGCGGTGGGACTGGTCTTCTCCTTCCTGCTCGGCATGTCGCTGTTCGCGACGGTGTTCTACCTGCCGCTCTATTTGCAGACGCTGCTCGGCTACAACGCCTGGGAAACCGGCAAGGTCATCCTGCCAGGCGCGCTCGCCAACGGCTTCACCATGGCGATGCTGGGCAAGGTCATCGAGAAAGTGGACATCGACCTGCGCATACTGGTGCTCATCGGCATCGCGATCTTCGGTGCGAGCATGTGGCAGCACGGCCAGTTCACGACCCTGAGCGGGGAAAACGATTTCTTCTGGCCACTCATCCTGCGTGGAGTCGGACTGGGCTTCCTCTTCGTGCCGCTCAATGCGATGACGATGGCGCGCGTCGCGCCAAAGGACATGGCCAATGCCACAGGCATTTATTCGCTGGTACGCCAGCTCGGCGGCTCGGTGGGGATTGCGGCAGCGGCGACGCTGTACGTGCACATGGGCGCCGAGTTCAAGGCCGACCTCAGCCTGCACGTCAGCCAGCTCGAGGCCGGCTCTCGGGAAGGGCTGTTCTGGCTGCAGAACCTGCTGTACTCGAAAGGCACCAACGGCGCCGACTTCCAGGAAACACTGCTGCGCATCCTCGACGGCAAGCTGACGGCGCAGGCCTCGATGATCGCCTTCGAGCAGATATTCATGCTGTTCAGCATTACGCTGGCCTGCGCGGCGCCACTGCTCTACTTCATGCCTTTCGCCAAAGGCCTGCGCACCGGTGGCACAGACCACTGAGGCCGGGTTCATTCGGCCTCTTCGACCACCTCGCTACGCGGCGACATCGCGCCCCCGCGACCTTGCAGCTCCTGCAGCGCTGCGCTCATGCGCGCCTCGATGGCACGCGCCAGCTCGCGCGGCTCCCTCCCGTTCGGAATTTCCGGGGGCAGCACGAGGATGTCAACGACGATGGGGCCACCCTTGAGGATCTCGACGGCATGCGACATGAATTCGTCGTCACCGACGAAGGGCGCGTGCGGATGCAGGCCGTCATCTTCATCGCGATAGCAGAGCAGCACCGGCTGCACCGGCAGCTGCGTCACGGTCGCGGCGGAGAAGAGCTTGTGGAAGAAGCGCTTGAGGCGGTGGCCGTCGGTCGTCGTACCTTCCGGGAAGAACAGTACGTTGCGGCCGGCGTCCAGGTGCGCCGCGAGCTGCGTCGTCACCTGCCCCGCATCGCCGGCGCCACGCTGGATGAACAGCGTGCCGGCGACACGCGCCAGCCAGCCCACCACCGGCCATTTCGCGACTTCGGCCTTGGACAGGAAATACACCGGGAATTGCGCGCCCAGCACCGGGATGTCGAGCCAGGAGATGTGGTTGGAGACCCACAGCGCATGCCCTTCCAGCGGCGCACCATGTACTCGCACGTCGATCTTCAGGATCTGGCAGAACCGGCGGTGCCACCAGCGGATCACCGGCTGCTGGAAGGAACGGTACTGCACGAAGGCCGCGCCGCAGAGCACGGCCAGCAGCGCACCCATGGCGAGATGCAGGCCCAGTCGCGCGAAGCGGACGACCAGCCTGATGCGTGTGCGGAAGGATTCTACTTGTCGAGCAGCCACGGTCTTGCGCCTTTGCTTCAGCGCCGCCCATGCCGCCTCGTCCTCCGGAGTGACGTTGAACGGCCCCGCGGGGATGACGCGCGGGGTTTCCGTGGGCAGAAGGTTCTGCTCCGCCAGATCTCCGGTGGCTTTGGGCAACATCAGCCGGCCTTCAGGAAGCGCTGCGCATAACGCGCGGACAGCGTGGCCACATCCAGCAGCACGAAGACGTCCGCACATTGGAACTCGGGATCCCAGCAGGCCTCTCCACCGATCTTGCAGCCCATGCGCAGATAGGCCTTGAGCAGCGGCGGCAGGCTGGCCGGGATCGCCGCCGGCGTGTCGCTCGACACGGCCCGGCGCGGGACGACGCGCAGCGCCGGCTCCACAAGATGCTTCTCACGCAGCTCCGGCATGATGGCAGCAAAATTGTGTCCGCCGTCCCGGAGGCTGATGCTAGCGCAGCCCAGCAGGTAACTGAAATCCTGGCGCATCAGGTAGTCGGCGAGGGACGACCACAGTACGGTGATGGCGGCACCGCTGCGGTAGTCGGGATGCACGCAGGTGCGGCCGATCTCCAGCAGGCGGCCAGGCAGCTGCTGCAGCGCCGTCATGTCGAATTCATGGGCCGAGTAGAAACTGCCGGCCAGCCGGGCTCGTTCGGAGGTCAGCAGGCGGGTCGTCGCCACCAGCAGGTCGTTGGCGGTGTCGTAGACGTTGAGGTGGTCGCAGTAGGCATCGAAATGGTCATGGTCGAGGCCATCGAACCTGGCACCGTACTCGGCACCGAAGACATCGGCGCGCAGGCGCTGGGCCTCGCGGAGCTCCTGCTGGTGGCGCACGAAACGCGCCTCAAGGCGCGGCTTGTTGCTGCGGGCGGGGATGATGGTACCGATCACCGCCGGACTGGCGTGGGAGTTCTGGGCCACGGCCTGCATCGCTGCTTTCCTCATGCTCTCTTTCATGGCGCCATCTTCGGGAAACGGCATGAAAGCGGCATGACGGAAAGGTGAAGCTTTGGCGACAGCCCGGAGCCGAACTTACCCCGTGTTGCGCAGGCCGGCGGCAATGCCGGCGATGGTCACCATCAGGGCCTGGTCGAGCGACTTGTCGCCCTCCGGCGCATGGCGCCGGCGACGCATGATCTCGGCCTGCAGCATGTGCAGCGGCTCGATGTAGGGCGTGCGTACGCTGATCGAGCGTTTCAGCACAGGATTGTTCTCGAGCAGGGCGCGACCGCGGTAGACGCGCTGCAGCGCATCGACGGTGATCTGCAAACGCTGCCGGAGCTGGTCGCCCAGCTGGCGCAGCGCGGCATCGTCGCCGGCCAGGCGCTCCTCGTAGTGCTCGACGATGGCGGCATCGGCCTTGGCGAGCACCATCTCCAGCATGTCCAGCACGGCGTGGAAATAGGGCCAGTCGCGCTCCATCTCGCGCACCAGCTCTTCATG
>JAJNDL010000156.1 GCA_021156385.1 Moraxellaceae bacterium
GCCCTGCGTATGGTTCTGGAAGTGCCAGTAGCTGGTGTACTTCACGATCGAGGCGCCCGCACCCCAGACCGGCGCGAGCTGGCAGTCACCGGTGGTGGCGCCGCAGATGTACGTATCGGCGAAGTCGTCGACGTCATAAGCACCCTGCCCCAGCGCGGCGGCGAACTGGTCGATGGTCATGCCGGCCTTGGTGGCGCCGTTGAGCAGCTTGGCGTAATTCGTGGTGGTCGGATTCGCCTTCATGTAGTTGACGGCGTCGATGGCGATGCGGCGGTGCGTTTCCTGGCTCCAGGCGGAAGCTTCGGTGGCGCCGAGCAGGAGGCTGGCAGCGATGAGGCTGAGTGCGGCGTTCTTCATGGCATTGTCCCTTTGTTTTTGTCCTTCACGGCTCGTTACTGCCCCGCGATTGAAGCGCAGTCTATCGGGACAGGCGGTCGCCAGAAGGACTCAAAAGGACAGCCCGGGGACAAATGATGACCGTTGCCGGAGGACTAGGCCGGCAACGGAAATACGGGGTTTTTCCTAGCTGCGGAAGAAACGGTAGCCGTTGCGGCCCGCCGTCTTGGCTTGGTACATGGCCTGGTCGGCCCCCTTGATCAGCTCGTCCGCACGCGTCGAATCGTCGGGATACACCGCTATGCCGATGCTGGTGCCGGTCTGCACGGTGTTGCCGTCCTCCAGCTCGATCGTCCTTGCCAGGGCCTGCAGGATCTTGCCGGCCACCAGCGCCGCTGCACGGCGCGGATCGCCGCCCTGCAGCACGATGACGAACTCGTCACCCCCCAGGCGTGCGACGAGGTCGGAGCCGCGCAGACAATTGCGCATGCGCTCCGCCACGGTCGTCAGCACCTGGTCGCCGGCCGAGTGCCCGTGCGTATCGTTGATGGCCTTGAAGCGGTCGAGGTCCAAATAAAGCAGCGCGAGACTGATTTCGTTGCGGTTGGCATCGGCCATGCGCTCCTCGAGCTGGTACTCGAATTCGGCACGGTTGCTCAGCCCGGTGAGCGGATCCAGCGTCGCCATATGCTTCAGGACTTTCTCCTGCTGGCGGCGCGAGGAAACGTCACGGAACAGCACGACGATGCCGGCGACGCCACCGATATCCGGCAGCAGCGGATTCGCGGTGACCTCGACAGCGACCTGTACGTCGCCGCGGCGCATGAACAGGTCGTCACGATGCGCCCGTTCGCCGCGCGCACAGACCGAGAGGAACTCCGCCAGCGGCCACTTCACCTCGGTGCCTTCCTCGTTGGTGAGCACGAAGATGTCGGTCAGGCGATGGCCGATCAGGTCGGTGATGGGGCGACCCAGCATCTGCTCCGCCATGGGATTGGCATAGAAGATGTTGCCGCTCGGCGTGATGCCGAGCAGTCCTTCGGACAGCGAGCGCAGCAAGGCCTGGTTGTGGTCGCGCTCTTCCTGCAGCAGACGCAGGCTCTCGCGCAGGATGCGGTTCTTGCGCTCCAGCTCGAGGAAGACGCGCACCTTGCTGCGCAGGATGACGGGATCGATGGGCTTGAACAGGTAATCCACGGCACCAGTCTCGTAGCCGCGGAAGATATAGCGCTGCTCCTTGCTCAGAGCCGTGAGGAAGATGATGGGTGTGGCGGCCGTACGCGGATTGCTGCGTATGATCTCGGCGACTTCGAAGCCGTCGAGCTCCGGCATCTGCACATCCAGCAGCACCAGCGCGAAATCGCGCTGCAGCATCAGCTTGAGGCCTTCGGCGCCGGAATTGGCCGTGACGAGCTCGACCGGCTCGCCTTCGAACACCGCCTCCATGGCGATCAGGTTGTTGTCCTGGTCATCGACGACAAGAATGGCGGGATGCTGCATTTAGTGTAGTAGTCCTGCTAGTGTGCCTGTACGGAGCTGCGGATTCGGTCACGACCATCATGACACGCCCCGCGCCTCCCGGTAATTGTCCGCTCCCGCCGCCGCCTGCTGTTCATCCCTCCTATGCTGCAACGCATCGGAGAACGGAGTGCCGGGGTCGGTACCGTTGCAGACACGGGCCTCCCGGTAGCCATGGGGGCCCGGCCTATTGCTCGTCCTCGGTCTCGTAGCCTTCCACCTGCAGCAGCTCGAGAAAGCGCGTCATGAGCGCCTCGATGTACTCCAGCTTCTCCTCGATGTGGCGCTGTGCCAGCAGGAACAGGCGACGCCAGGGCTCGGTCATCTCCTCCAGGTCGAAGGCGGCATACAGGATGGCATCCTCGTCGTCGGCGCGCTCCCGGTTCAGCGGCGGCATGTCGACGAGCACCTCCTCGATGTCGAAGTCGAGCAGCTCGAAGAACTCCTCGAACTGCTCGCCGATTTCATCCAGCTCCTCGCGGTATTCGGCGACGAGGTCGTCGAGGCTGCGGTACGCGCTGGCCGTGCCCCGCCCTTCCGCCACCAGCGCCAGTACCTGGCCGGCGTCCTCGATCAGCTCCGCGATGCCGGCCACGGCCGTGTCGTAGACCGTGAAAGCCAGGAGCGGGCAGCTCTCGGCATCCGTCATGCCGAGGCCGGCGAGGTCGTTGCGGACTTCCCCGATGGCCTCTTCGACCGCTTCGTAAACGTCGACCAGCTCCGTGAACAACTCGATGTCCTTCATGGCGTTTCCCTTTTCTGGTGGCTTGCCGGAGGCGCCCAGCATATCAGTCCCTGCGCGCCGCGCAGGCCCCCAAAAGCACGAAACCCGCGATCCTTGCGGATGCGGGTTTCGGAGAACTGGTAGGCGCGACTGGACTCGAACCAGCGACCCCCACCATGTCAAGGTGATGCTCTAACCAGCTGAGCTACGCGCCTGGGGCCCGTTGCGGCTCAACCGCAACGAGGCGCGCATCTTACTGAATCGCCCCCACCCGTTCAAGGCAAAAAAACGGGTCAGGCGAGACGCAGGCGATCGCGCCAGGAACCGCGTGCGATGACCTTGAGGCGCTTCGCCAGGGGCCTGCTTTTTTCCGCGTCTTCCCGGCGGTAGCGCAGTGCCGTGTAGATCCGCGCGAATTCCTCCGCTTCCGCACCCAGCGCCGGCCGCTCGCGCTGCACGCGTGCGGCAAAGGCCTGCGGCCCCTCCCCGGCCTCGCGGCGGATGCCGCGCCGCGCGAGCCGCGCGCAATAACGGCGGTAGAGGCGGTCCAGGGGATGCAACTCGCGCCGCTCGCCCCGCAAGGCCCAGAGCATCAGCACGGCGGCGACCACGGCCAGCGCCGCCGCCATCACGGCCAGCCGGCGCAGCAAGCTGGTGTCGCCCAGCAGACGCTGCATCAGGCCTTCCTGGCGGCTGTTGTCGTAGCCCAGCACGTCGCGGTGCCAGCGGTAGTTCACGTAGTCCGCCATGGTGCGCAGGCGCTTGAGCATCTGGTAGCTGCCGTGGCGCACCGCTCCGGCAGTGCTCGCGCCCCAGTAGTCGCGCTGGCTGGCGAGCTGGGCGGCACCGCGCTGGATGCGGTCGGGCGCGACCGCGCCGGTGGGATCGATGGTGACCCAGCCCCGCTCCGGCAGCCACACCTCCGCCCAGGCATGGGCGTCGAGCTGGCGCACCAGCCAGTAGTCGCCCCCGGGGCCCGGCTCGCCGCCCTGGTAGCCGGCCACCACGCGCGCCGGCACGCCGGCAGCGCGCATCAGGAACACGAAGCTGGCGGCATAGTGCTCGCAGAAGCCGCGGCGCGTGCGGAACAGGAACTCGTCGATGCGGTTTTCGCCCAGCGCCGGCGGCTCCAGCGTGTAGTAGAAGCGCTCGTCGCGGTACCAGGCCAGCACCTGGTGCACATAGTCCTTGTCGCTGGCCGAAGCGTTGCGCCAGCGCCGTGCCCAGCGCCGCGCCTCGGGATTGCCCTCGGGCGGCAGCTGCAGGGTCTGCTGGCGCAGCCAGTACGGCAGGCCGGCGGCATCGACCCGGGCACCCGGCCAGGATTGCGCTTCGTAGGTCAGCCGGGAATACACCGGCTCCTGGTAGACCAGGCGTGAATCGCGGGTAAGTCCGACCTTCGCCGTGGCTGAACCGGGCACGGCCAGCGCGAACAGCCAGGGCTGGTCGGTGGGCTCGAGGATAATGCGGTAGCGCACGGCGGGGCTGTCGTCGCGCACGCCCGAGATCCAGTCCGGCAGCTGGCGCACCGAGCCGGCCGGCCGCGGATCGTTGATCGATCCGCCCTGGGTCCAGCGTTCGCCATCGAAATAGTTGAGCACGAGGCCGCGCCAGTAGAGGTCCCTGGAAGGCGGTTGCGGCCCGCGGAACTCGACGCGGAAGGCCGTGGCGGAAGACTCGCTGAGGCGGGAGATGTCGCCCGGGCTCATGCTGTCGCTCATGCCGGTGCGGCCGCTGCCCTGCGAAAGGTTCAGCGTCCACAGCGGCGGCAGGCGCGGGAAGAACACGAACAGGATGAGCATCAGCGGCACCGCCTGCCCCACCAGCACGGTGGCGCGGCGCAGCGTGCGCTTCACGCCGGCACCCTCGCGCTGCTGAAGCGCGACCAGCGCCGCCACCAGCACGATGCTGGCGATGCCGACGTAGAGCGTCAGCAGCAGCGACTGCGAAAACAGGAAGGCCGTCGCCAGCACGAAGAAATCGAGCAGTGCCGACACGAAGCAGTCGCGCGCCGTGCGCGACTCCAGCACCTTGAGTACGGCGCAGACGATCAGGAAGGAAACGCCGCCCTCGGGCCCGAACAGGGTGCGGTGC
>JAJNDL010000157.1 GCA_021156385.1 Moraxellaceae bacterium
GACTGAATTTCTCGCCGAGATAGACCTTGCGTACGGTCTCGTTGGCGAGGATGTCCTCCGCCGTGCCTTCGGCGATCACTTGGCCGGTGCTGACAATGTAGGCCTTCTCACAGATATCCAGCGTCTCGCGCACGTTGTGGTCGGTGATGAGCACGCCGATGCCGCGGTTCTTCAGGTGTGTGATGATGTCCTTGATGTCGCTGACGGAGATCGGATCGACGCCGGCGAAAGGCTCGTCGAGCAGAACGAATTGCGGCTCCGCCGCCAGGGCGCGCGCGATCTCGACGCGCCGGCGTTCGCCGCCGGAGAGGCTCATGCCGAGATTCTTGCGGATATGGGTGATGCTGAATTCCTCGAGCAGCGACTGCAGCTTTTCCTCGCGGCCTTTCTTGTCAAGGTCACTGCGCGTCTCGAGGATGGCCATGATGTTCTGCTCGACGGAGAGGCGGCGGAAGATCGACGCCTCCTGCGGCAGGTAGCCGATGCCGCGGCGGGCGCGGCCATGCATGGGCAGGTGCGAGATGTCCTCGTCGTCGATCTCGATGCGGCCGGCGTCCATCGGTACCAGGCCGACGACCATGTAGAAGCTGGTGGTCTTGCCGGCGCCGTTGGGGCCGAGCAGGCCGACGATCTGTGCGCTCGACACCGAGAGCGACACGTTCTTCACCACCTGGCGGCCCTTGTAGCTCTTGGCGAGGCCGTGGACTTTCAACTGGCTCAATTCTTTTTGTCCTTTTCCCGGGGCTTGTTGCCGCGTGCCTGGGCCGGGAAGACGAGCTGCACGCGATTGGCGCCTTCGCCCCTGGCATCGACCTGCTGGCGCAGGCTGTTGTAGGTGATGGTATTGCCCGCGAAGCTGGAGCCATCCTGGCGCAGCCTGGCGTTGCCGTTCAGGGTGATGACCTCATTCGCGGCGTCGTAATCGATGCGCGCGGCTTCCGCCGTCACCAGGCCTTTCTTCGGGTCGGGCTGCTGCTGGTAGCGGGCCGGTGCGCCACGCGCTTCCGTCGTGGTGATGACGCCGTCCTTGTCGACCTTGACGACGATTTCCTCGGCGCGGATTTCCAGCGTGCCCTGCTTGATGACCACCGCACCGGTATAGGTGGCGATGCCGGTCTTCTCGTTGAAGCGGGCGCTGTTGGCGGACACCTGCACCGGCTGTTCACGGTCCGTGGGCAGGGCGAGGGCCGGCAGCGGCAGCAGCAGCGCCAGGACAAATAAATCAGCGGGTAGCAGGCGCATAGTTTCCAGTCACTCTGGCGGAGAGTTCGAGCTCCCCGGCTTTCATGTCGGCCTTGAGTCCGCGGCTGGCCAGGCGGCCGCGCGGACTGTCTATCTGCACGTCGGCGCGGGTGGCGAGGCGTTCTTCGCGCGGATAGACGTAGAGCTCGGTGGTGTTGAAGGTCAGGGGAACGGCGTCCGGATCGCGGCGCTCGGCACGCACCCCGCCGCCGAAGCGCACCACGGTGTTCTCGTCGTGGCTGGTGCCGTGTTCGGCCGTGACACGCCAGGCTTCGCGGCCTTTGTCGTAGAGGCGAAACACCGGTGCATCGAGCTGCGCTTCGTCACGCGGGCGGTCGTAGTGGCGCAGCTCGCGGGCCTGCATGTGACGGAGCAGCCGGCCTTTCTCATCGGTTTCGATGCCGGTGATGCCAGTGGCGACATAATCGGGACGTCGCTCCGTGTCCGGTGCAACGTCGGCCTGCTGCCCGCTGATTCCCCAGTAATAGCCGAAGCCGCCCAGAACGAGCAGCACGCCGGCAAGGCTGAGGATGTTGCGGGTATCCATTACGCCCGGGCCCTCACTCGTGGTGCAGGTAGGGTGCCAGTGCCGCCTCGTAGCGGTTCTGGGCCTTGAGGATCAGGTCGCACACTTCGCGGACGGCACCGCGGCCGCCCTCCAGCTGCGTCACGTAGTCGGCGTGGATGCGCAGCTCGCTGTGCGCGTTGGCAACGGCAATGCCGAGACCGACCTTGATCAGCGCCGGCAGGTCGGGCCAGTCGTCGCCGACGTAGGCGACCTGCTCCAGCGGAATGCCGAGTTCCCCCGTGAGTTCGCGCAACGCGACGAGCTTGTCCTCGCGACCTTGCAAAAGGTGCCGGATGCCGAGGTTGGCGGCACGGCGCCCGACCAGCTGCGTGTTGCGGCCGGTAATGATCGCGCATTGCACGCCGGCGGCCTGCAGCAGCTTCAGGCCGTGGCCATCCTGGATGTCGAAGGTCTTCAGCTCGTTGCCGTCCTCGGAAAAGTAAAGACGACCGTCGGTGAGCACGCCATCGACGTCCAGCGCCAGCAGGCGGACATTTGCCGCCAGCTTCATGACTTCATCCATCTGGGTTCCCTGCATCACATCACTCCCGCGCGCAGCAGGTTGTGCATGTTGAGCGCGCCGACCGGGCGGTTGTCCGCATCGACCACGATCACGCCGTTGATCTTGCGCTCTTCCATGATGGCGAGCGCTTCGGCGGCGAGCAGGTGAGCACCGACGGTGGTGGGGCCGGAAATCATGACCTGCTCGATCGGCGTCGCATGGATGTCCACCTTGTGGTCCAGGCTGCGGCGCAGGTCGCCGTCGGTGTAGAGGCCGGCCAGGCGGCCGTCGCCGTCGACCACCGCGGTCATGCCGAGGCCTTTCTTGGTGATCTCCATGAGCGCGTCGATCACGAGCGTGCCGGCTTTCACCACCGGGACCTGCGTTCCCTTGTTCATGACGTCTTCCACGCGCAGCAGCAGCTTGCGGCCCAGTGAGCCGCCGGGATGCGACATGGCGAAATCTTCGGCGGTGAAGCCGCGGGCCTCCAGCAGCGCCACGGCAATGGCATCGCCCAGCACCAGGGTGGCGGTGGTGGAGGAGGTCGGCGCGAGGCCCAGCGAGCAGGCTTCGGGCGACTTGCCGATCTCCAGGCTGACGTCGGCGGCGCGCGCCAGCGTGGAGTTGGCGTTGTTGGTGATGGAGACGAGCTTGGCATGCATGCGCTTGATCAGCGGCACGATGGTCAGTATCTCGCCGGTCTCTCCGGAGTTGGAAATGGCGATGACCACGTCCTGTGGCGTGATCATGCCGAGATCGCCATGGCTGGCCTCGCCCGGATGCACGAAGAAGGCCGGGGTGCCGGTGGAGGCGAGGGTGGCGGCGATCTTGTTGCCGATGTGGCCGGACTTGCCCATGCCGGTCACGACCACGCGGCCCCTGCCTTCCAGCATGATCTGGCAGGCGCGCTGGAAGCTCTCGTTGATGTGGGGTTTCAGGTTCTCGAGCGCGGTCTGCTCGATCTGGATCACGCGCTGGCCGGCGCGTATGAAGTCGAAGTCGGCCATGTTCTGTCTCGGGTCACGGAAGCCGCGCATTATCCCTCAGCCTCCCCGGAAAAACCTACTGCCATCCGTGTCCAGTCGTTACAGAGCACCTACGCAGTCCTGTGATTCCGGTCGCGGCGGCAGCATCGTTACCGAACGGCAGGAGTGCTATAGTCCGCCCACTTTACGTACGGACCCGGCCCTGCCGGAATGACGGATACATGACGGACAGTCCAGCCCATCAGCCTCCCGCCTCGGCCGACAACCTGGTCGAGATCCGCAATCTGGTCTTCCACCGCGGCAAGCGCGCCATCTTCGACGGCGTCAGCGTCAACATCGCCCGCGGCAAGGTCACCGCCATCATGGGACCCTCCGGCTGCGGCAAGACCACCCTGCTGCGCTTCATCGGCGGCCAGCTCCGCCCCGACGCCGGGCAGGTGCTGGTGGAAGGCCGCAACGTGCCCGACCTCGGCCGCAGCGAACTCTTCGCCACCCGCGCGAAGATGGGGCTGCTCTTCCAGTCCGGGGCACTCTTCACGGACCTCTCCGTCTACGAGAACGTGGCCTTTCCGCTGCGGGCCCATACCAGCCTGTCCGAGGAGCTGATCCGCGAGCTGGTACTCATGAAACTGGAGGCCGTGGGCCTGCGCGGGGCCGAGAACCTGATGCCGGCCGAGCTCTCCGGCGGCATGAACCGCCGTGCCGCCCTGGCCCGCACCATTGCCCTCGATCCGGCCCTCATCATGTACGACGAGCCTTTCGCCGGCCAGGACCCCATCGTCATGGGCGTACTGGTGACGCTGATCCGCACCTTGCGCGAGGCGCTAGGCCTCACCACCGTCATCGTCTCCCACGACATCGAGGAAACCCTGTCCATCGCCGACTACATCTATGTGCTGGCAGGCGGCAAGGTCATCGGCGAGGGCACCCGGGAGGAGCTGGAGGCTTCGGACTCACCCTTGGTGCGCCAGTTCCTGCATGGTGAGCCCGACGGCCCCGTACGCTTCCGCTACCCGGTGCCGACCTTTGCCGAAGAGCTCAAGACGGGAGGGCGTGCCTGATGGAAGCCATCCGCCGCCTGGGCGAGGACGCCCTGGATGTCCTGCGTACCATCGGTGCCTCCGGCGTCTTCCTGTTCCAGTCGCTTGTCGCCGTGCCGAACCTGCGCACCGGCTTCCCGCTGCTCCTGAAGCAGCTCTATGCCGTGGGCGTGCTGTCCCTGGCCATCATCGTGGTGTCCGGTCTCTTCATCGGCATGGTGCTGGGCCTGCAGGGCTACAACATCCTGATCACCTACGGCAGCGAGCAGGCGCTGGGCACCATGGTCGCCCTGACCCTGACCGCGCCGGCTCCGCACTCACGGCCGAGATCGGTCTCATGAAGGCCACCGAACAGCTCTCCAGCATGGAGATGATCGGCGTCGACCCGCTGCGCCGCATAGTGGCGCCGCGTTTCTGGGCCGGCTTCTACTCCATGCCGCTGCTGGCGCTGATCTTCACCGCCGTCGGCATCCTCGGTGGCCGCCTGGTCGGCGTGGACTGGCTGGGCATCTACGAAGGCTCCTACTGGATGAACATGCAGGGCTCGGTCGAGTTCTGGGACGACGTGGCCAACGGCATCATCAAGAGCATCGTGTTCGGCGCCGCCGTGACCTGGATCGCCGTCTTCCAGGGCTACGACTGCGAGCCCACCAGCGAGGGCATCTCGCGCGCCACCACGCGCACCGTGGTTTATGGATCCCTGGCGGTGCTGGGGCTGGATTTCGTGCTCACCGCCGTCATGTTTGGAGGCTTCTGAGGAATGCGTACCCGCGTAATCGAAATGGCCGTCGGCCTCTTCATGGTGGCCGGCATCGCCGCGCTCTTCTTCCTGGCCATCAAGGTCAG
>JAJNDL010000158.1 GCA_021156385.1 Moraxellaceae bacterium
GCATCGTCGCCAAGTTCACCTTCCTTCCCCCGGCCCTGCGCAGCACCGTGATCACCGGCATCTTCGGACGCGTGGTGCCCTACGTCGGCACCTCGGGACTACGTTATGAGGAACTCAGCGAGGATCGCGTGGTGGTCAGCATCCGCAACCGCCGCTCCGTCCAGAACCACATCAAGGGCGTACATGCCGCAGCCATGGCGCTGCTGGCGGAAACGGCCACGGGCTTCGTGGTCGGCATGAACCTGCCGGACGACAAGCTGCTTCTCATCAAGAGCCTGAAGGTGGAGTACCAGAAGCGCACGGAAGGCGACATGCGCGCCGTGGCCACGCTCAGCCCCGAACAGATCGAACTCGTGCGCACGACGCCCAAGGGCGAGGTGACGGTCCCGGTGATGGTGACCGACGCCTCCGGCACCGAGCCCATCCGCTGCGAGATGATCTGGGCCTGGATTCCGCGCAAATGACCGCAGTGGCCGGCGCCGGCACTCAGTAGTGCGGCGGCCGCGCCTCCTCGCTCTCCAGCGCGATGTTGGAGGGTGACAGGGAACGCAGCTGGTCATAGAGCAGCTGGATCTGCTGCTGCAGGAGATCCAGTTGCTGTTGCTGCGACGCGACGATGCGGTTCAGCGAATCCAGCAGGTCGTCCTGGAAGGCGACCTTGGTCTCCAGGTTGGTCAGTCTCGATTCCATAATGGCCCCCTGCGGTGCTGTTCTGGCCTGCCGCAACGATTGTCGGCTGCACTGGCTGAATTCTAGTACCATCCCCGCCTCTTCCCCAGCCGCATGGCAGTTTCATGAGCCTTCTCACCCTGCGCGACATCTCGCTGGCCTTTGGCGCCGCCCCCCTGCTGGACCACGTCAGCCTGACGCTGGAGCGTGGCGAGCGGGTCTGCGTGGTCGGACGCAACGGCGAGGGCAAATCGACCCTGCTGAAAGTGGTGGAGGGCCTGCTGCAACCGGATTCCGGCGAAGTGGTGCGGCTTGGAGGCCTGCGCAGCGCCAGCCTGCCGCAGGAAGTACCCGTCGGCCTGGGCGGCTCCGTGTTCGCCGTCGTGGCCAGCGGACTCGGCGACATCGCCGCCACACTCACACGCTACCACGAGCTGAGCGAAGCCTGCGCGCACGGCGACACCACACTGCTCGGCGAACTGCAGCGCGTCCAGGAACGGCTCGAGGCCGGCGGCGGCTGGTCGCTCAGCACCCGGGTCGAACAGGTGCTCTCGCGTCTCCAGCTCGACGGCGAGGCGGATTTCGCGAGCCTCTCCGGCGGCCGCAAGCGCCGCGTGCTGCTGGCGCGTGCGCTGGTCGGCGAGCCGGACATCCTGCTCCTGGACGAGCCCACCAACCACCTCGACATCAGCAGCATCACCTGGATGGAAGAGTTCTTCCGCAGCTATCCCGGTACCCTGCTCTTCATCACCCACGACCGCGCCTTCCTGCAGGCCCTGGCCACGCGCATCATCGAGCTCGACCGTGGCGTGCTGCGCGATTTCCCCTGTACCTATGTGCAATACCTCGAGCGCAAGCAGCAGCAGCTCGAGGCGGAAGCCCAGGCGAACGCGCTTTTCGACAAGAAACTCGCGCAGGAAGAGGTCTGGATTCGCCAGGGCATCAAGGCGCGGCGCACCCGCAACGAGGGTCGCGTGCGGGCGCTGAAGGATCTGCGCCTGGAGCGCGCGGCGCGGCGCGAACGCAGCGGCAACGTGCAGATGGCAATCGGCGAGGCCGAACGCTCCGGCAAGCTGGTGCTGGAGGCCGTCAACATTTCGCTCACGCTGGGCGGCCGCCGCATCATCGACGATTTCTCCGCCACGGTGATGCGCGGCGACAAGATCGGACTTATCGGCGACAACGGTGTCGGCAAGACCACGCTGGTCCGCGCCCTGCTCGGCGACATCCCGGTGGATGCCGGCACGGTGCGCCACGGCACCAAGATCGAGGTGGCCTACTTCGACCAGCTGCGCGCCCAGCTCGACCCGGAGAAATCCGTGCTCGACAACGTCGTGCAGGGCTCCGACTTCATCGAGGTGGATGGTGGCCGCAAGCATGTGCTGGCCTACCTGCAGGATTTCCTGTTCTCGCCGCAGCGTTCCCGCACACCGGTGAAGGCACTCTCCGGCGGCGAACGCAACCGCCTGCTGCTGGCCCGTCTTTTCACGCGGCCCGCCAACCTGCTGGTGATGGACGAGCCCACCAACGACCTCGACGTGGAAACGCTGGAACTGCTGGAAGAGCTGCTGGTGAACTACAACGGCACGCTGCTGCTGATCAGCCACGACCGTGCCTTCCTCAACAACGTGGTGAGCAGCACCTGGGCCTTCGAGGGCGAAGGAAAGATTCGTGAATACATCGGCGGCTATGATGACTGGCTGCGGCAGCGGACGGCTCCGGTAAAACCTGAGCCCGTGCCTGCGCGCGAGAAAGTGGAAGTCGCCACGCCTGCCGCCACCCTATCCGACAAGCCAAGGAAGAAACTCAGCTACAAGGAACAGCGCGAACTCGACGCCATCCCCGGCCAGATCGCCGCGCTGGAAGCGGAGCAGGCCATGCTGCAGGAGAAGCTCGCCGACCCCGGCTTCTTTGCCCGGGCAGCGCAGGAGGCCACGGACGTAAGCCAGCGCCTGTCGGCGATAGAGGACGAGCTGCTGGGACTGCTGGAGCGCTGGGAAAAGCTCGAGAACTCCTGAGCTCAGGCGCGACGCCGGCCCGAGAACAAGGCCACGCGGCCGACCAGCTCCACCGCGACGTCCTCGAGTTCCCGCGCGAGCAGCTCCCTGAGTGCCGCCAGCGAATCGTCGCGGTTGCCGAAGATACCGCGGCGGTTGTAGAGGCTCATCAGCACTGAACCGAAGGCATTGTGCCTGACACCCTGGCCGAGGATGGTGGCACCGAACAGCACACCGCCGGGGGCCAGCTGCTGCGTGGCATGGCGGATGGCCGGCGCCTTCGCCGCCAGCGGTCCCGGCAGGCAATGCAGCAGGTAATTCATGCTCACCGAGTCGAAGGGCGCGCCCGCCAGGGAGAAAGGCTCCAGTACGTTCACCATGTGCGTGGACGGCTGCAGGTGGCGGATGCGGCTGGCCGCTGCCGCCAGACTGGCCGGATTGAGGTCGGCCAGCGCGATCCGCGGCGTGTCCGCCGGAAAGCGGCAATGCGCGAGGAAGTAACCGGTGCCCACGCCGATGTCCAGATGTCGGGCACCGACGTGACGCTCGAAGTGCTCCTGCAGCCGCGGCGTCGGGCAAGCCCAGGCGAAGCGGTTCGACAGCCCCAGCACCCAGAGGTCGTAGGCCTGCAAGGTGAGCGGGGTGTAGACGGCGGTACCGGCCTCGGCGTTGCTGTTCATTCCAGCCTCCTTGTTCACAAAAATCCTGAAAACTTCCTGCTGAATTGCCGATCCGAAGCCCGGGCCAAGGTTTCAGTCCGGCAGGCAGGGGGTTATGATCGGCCCCTGCATGGCCTCTGCGCCGTGCCCAAAACAAGAACTACCGGTTTCTGGCCGCCCGGCCAGCTCGAGGAGAGATGACATGCGTCATCAGCTAGGCCTTGCCCTTTCCCTGCTCATGCTCGCCGGCTGCGCCGGCAAGACCCGCCCGCTGGATGCCGGACTCTACCATGCTCCGGCCCGCGCCTATTCGCTGTCCCTGGACAGCGCGGCCTTCCGCGGCAACGTCACCCTGACCGAGCAGTGCGACGCCAAGGGCGGCACCCTCAACATCTGGGACAGCGCCAACCGCTTCTTCCGCATCGACTACCTGAAGATCGGCAGCCACCCGATGGCCGACGTGCCGAGCTTCGCGTCCGAACGCACCATCGACGAGCAGGTGCTCAACAACTACCTGCGCGACATCCTGCCGGAAATGCCCAATATCGACGATTTCCAGCCGCAGTTGCAGGAATTTGTGGACACCGGCCGCGGCAACGCCATGTTCGCCGTGGTCAGCATGAAGATGAAGCGTTCCACCCTGCCCGATGGCGTGACCAATCCCCGCTATTACTACGGCTTCCTCGTCTTCACCCGCGGCGACCTCGTCTACGTGCTGCAGCACCGCGCCGACACCTACCAGCCGGACAACCTGAAGCAGCTGCTGTCGGGCCTGCGCCTCGACATGCTGGTGCCGGGCGTCCTGCGCACGCAAACCATCAAGACGATCGCCAAGCAGCAGGAAGGCGCGCTCGACGTCAGCAAGTGCGGCTGATCCGGCGGACATGAGCATCTGCCAGCCGCTCTCCCCCGATGCGCGTGCCCTGCTCGAGGCAGAGGCTCGCACCGAGATGCGCAACCTCGTCGGCTGGCATCTGGAGCAAGTGGAAGAAACCTGGCGCTTGGTGAAGACCTACCGCACGGCCAGCTTCCTGCAGTCACTGGCCCTGGCCGAGCGCATTGCCCGCCTCGCGGAGGCCGAGAACCATCATCCTGCCATCGAGATCGCCTGGGGCCGCTGCACGGTGAGCTGGTGGACGACCCGCCTGCACGGCGTACATGCCAACGATGTGCGCATGGCGGCCGCCACCGACGAGCTGCTCTTTGGCGGCTGAGGTTCCTGCTGCAGCACGCGCTGCGGCCCGACCCAAGAAAAAAGCCGGCTCAACGCCGGCTTTTTTCATTCATGCGGCAATGACCGCGATGACT
>JAJNDL010000452.1 GCA_021156385.1 Moraxellaceae bacterium
CTGGCCGTAGCAGGTGATGGAGCAGAAGATCAGCATAGGGTTCACCGCCTTCAGCGCCTCGTAGCCCACGCCCAGGCGATCCATGACGCCGGGGCGGAACTGCTCGACAACGATGTCGTAGTCGGCCACCAGCTTCTTGATCAGCTCGACGCCTTCCGGCTTCTTCAGGTCGACGGCGATGCCGCGCTTGCCGCGATTGAGGAAGGCGTGGGCGGCGGAGACGCCGGCATCCATGGGCGGCATCAGGCGCACCAGGTCGGGCCGGCTCGGCGACTCCACGCGCAGTACCTCGGCGCCCATGTCGGCGAGCAGCATGGTCCCGAAGGGCCCGGGCAGGAGACCGGAGAAATCGAGGACCTTGAGCGAGGACAGCGGACCGGGCATGGGAAGACTCCTTGGGATGGGCGGGCAGGCGGTGAGCATACCCCGCGGGTCCGGGGCGCCAATGACGGCGGCCGCCAAAAACATTGACGAATCCGCTCAGCCCTTGCATTGCACCCTAAAACCGGCTGCGGCTACTATTCCGGAACCTGTGGCAAGTCATTGGCGGAGCAAGGAATTCTTCGCCGCCTGCGGTTCCTGACAGAACCCGGCCACAGGCCGCCGCTACGGCCGCGAGGCCGGGGTTGCACTGCAAGGGATGGCAGTGGGGCCGACAACTGCCCGGTTCGCCGGTGTGAAGAATTCCTGCTCCGAGGTCGCCATGCCCGGCTTTATGCCTGCGCCACTGATTGCGGCTTTATGCCTGCGCCACTGATTGCGTTGATCTTCCTCACGCTGCTCGGCGTCAACACGATTGTCTTCTCGCTGCTCATCATCGTGCTGATGCCCCTGCGCTTCGTCATGCCGGCCCATCGTCTGCGTGTCGGTATCACTGCACTGCTCATCGCCCTCGCCAGCACCTGGTGCCAGATCAATCATCGCGTGCTGTTCCGCCTGCTGCCGAGGATCGAGTGGGACATCACGCTGCCGGAAGGGCTCGGCAAGTCGAACTGGTACTTCGTGATCGCCAACCACCAGAGCTGGGTGGATATCTTTGTGCTCTTCTTCACCTTTACAGGCCGCATTCCCTTCCTCAAGTACTTCCTGAAGCAGGAGCTGCTTTACGTGCCCTTCTGGGGCCAGGCGATGTACGCGCTCGACTTCCCCTTCATGAAGCGTTACAGCAAGGAGACCCTTGCCGCGCATCCCGAGCTGAAGGGCAAGGACACCGAAACGACGCGTCGCTCCTGCGAGAAATTCCGCGACACGCCGGTGTCGGTGATGAACTTCCTGGAAGGCACGCGCTTCACGCCGCAAAAGCATGCGCAGCAGCAATCGCCTTACCGCCACCTGCTCAAGCCGAAGGCCGGCGGAATGGCTTTCACCCTTTCCGCGCTGGGCGCGCAGATGCACAGCCTGCTCGACGTCACCATCGTCTATCCGGACGGCAACCCTACCTTCATGGATTTCGCCTGCGGCAGGTTACGGCGGGTGATCGTTCGCGTGCATCGCCGCGAAATCCCGCCGGAAGCCTTTACCCGCGACTATGAAACCGACATGGAGTTCCGCGAGAGCTTCCAGACCTGGACCGCGGCGCTCTGGAACCGCAAGGACGCCGAAATCACCCGCCTGCTCGGGAAGGAAGAGCAACAATGCTGAGCAAGATTTTCCGCAGCTCGCCCAAGTGGCAAAGCCCGAAATCACAGAAGCGCATCGAAGCCCTGGCCGAACTCGACCCCGGCATCGAGAGGGAACTGCAGATCCTGCTCAAGCTGGCGCGCGACGACAGCGAGCCGGCCGTGCGCCGCGAGGCGGTGCGCCACCTCGTCGACCTCGACGTCATCACCCAGATCCAGAAGCGCGACCTCGACGCCACCGTGCGCGAGGCGGCCACCGCGCGCCTGCAGGACCTCGTCAGCGGCAAGAGCGCCAGCACGCTCACCTTCGGCCGATCACATCGACCTCAAGCTGGCGGCCATCGCGCAGCTCAGCGACGAGATGTTCCTCGACGACATCGCGCGCCACTCCAGCATTGCGCGCCTGCGCCTCGCGGCGGCCGAGCGCATCGTCACGCCCGGCATCCTGGAGGCGCTGGCCGAGCACAGCAAGCAGAAGGACAAGAACGTCTACAAGGCCATCCGCGCGCGCCTCGACGAGAGCAGCCAGCAGGAGAAGGATGCCCGCGCGCTGCAGGAAAAGCGCGCGGCACTGTGCGAGGCCATGGAGCACCATGCCCGCGCCGCACTCAATCCGCTCTACACGGCCAAGGCCGAAAGCCTGCGCCAGCAATGGCAGGACGTGCACGGCCCGGAGGACGCGACGCTGTCCGAGCGTTTCGAGACCGCCTTCGCCCTCGCCTGGCAGCAGATCAACGAGGCGGCGCTGGCCGCGCAGCGCGACGCCAACGAGGCCCAAGCGCGCGAGGAGATGCAGCAGGCAGTGGTGAACCTTGAAGGCACGCTCGAATCCTGGCTCGGCCAGGAGGATTTCGACCTGCCCGCCCTTGCCGCCCTGCTCAAGACGCAGCGCCTGCGCTGGGAACTCGCCACC
>JAJNDL010000159.1 GCA_021156385.1 Moraxellaceae bacterium
GCAGATTTTCACGTAATCGCCCGGATAGGCCCGTGACGGAATACGGACGGTTTCCCCGCAGGCTTCCAGATAGCGCAGGTAGACAGAGACAGCGAGCACATCGGCTTGGCGGCCGGCATCGTTGATGTAGTACTCGCGATGCACGAGATGGCCGGTCGCAGCAAGCAGGTTGGCCAGAGCCGAGCCGTAGGCGGCGCCGCGGCCGTGGCCGACATGCATGGGGCCGGTGGGATTGGCAGAGACGAATTCCAGCAGGACCTTTTCTTGCTTGCCAACGTCCGGAGACGAGAAAGCCGCCACATCGGTGAGGATCTGCCGCACGGAATCGAATCGGCTGTCCGAGGAGAGAAAGAAGTTGATGAAGCCGGGACCGGCGATCTCGACTTTTGTCACCAGTCTCGACGCCGGCAGGGCGGCGACCAGCGCATCGGCGATTTCGCGCGGCTTGCGCCCGGCCGGCTTGGCCGAAACCAGGGCGAGATTGGTGGCCCAGTCGCCGTGCGTCTTGTCCCGGGTGCGCTCAATCTGGATGGCCGGCTGGAAGTCGGCCGGCAACAGGGATTGGCCCTTAAGGGTGTCGATGGCCTGGGCGAGAAGCGATTCGAGCTGGGTCTTCATGGGGCGCGGTCGATTGCAGAAAACGGAGGCGGATTGTAGCGAAGGCGGAAGGGAAACCCTACCGGAACGGCTCGCCCGCAAGGCGTTTTTTCCGGCTCAGTCGATGTCCTGCGGGTCCACGTCAACGGACCATCGCACCCGGCGGGCATCAGGAAGGCCTTCGATGTGCGGAATGAGATTGGCCAGCGCGCCATGCAGCGCGGCGCGTCGCTCCGACTGCAGCAAGAGATGGGCGCGGAAGCGGCCGGCACGCTTTTCCATCGGGGCCGGCACCGGCCCCCATAGTTGCAGGTTGTTGCCGACGCCGGAGGCCACGCCCTGCAGGAAGGCCATCGGCTTGGCGGCGTCGGGAGCCTCGGCGCGAATGAGCGCAAGATGGCCGAAGGGGGGCAGGCCCAGTTGCTGGCGCTCTTCCAGTACGCGGTCGGCGAACGCGCTGTAGCCGGCCGTGATCAGTTCGCGCAGCAGTTGATGCTCCGGCTGGTGGGTCTGCAGTAATACGAGCCCGGGCTTGTCGGCGCGCCCCGCGCGGCCGGCGACCTGCATCACGAGCTGGGCCACGTGCTCGGGTGCGCGGAAGTCGGCTCCGAAGAGGCCGCCGTCGATGTCGAGGATGGCGACCAGTGTGACCTTCGGGAAATGGTGGCCCTTCGCCAGCATCTGGGTGCCCACCAGCAGTGCCGGGCCGGCACCATGAATGTCGTGGTAGAGCTGGGTCAGCGCTTCCTTGCGACGGGTGCTGTCCCGGTCGACACGAAACAGCGGCACTTTGGGGAAGCGTTTGGTGAGGAAGTCCTCGGCACGCTCGGTGCCGAGGCCGACCGGACGCAGGTCGGTGGAACCACAGGAAGGGCATTGGACTGGTGGCGCCGACTCGCTGCCGCAGTGGTGGCAATGCAGCCGTGCCGGCGCGCGGTGCAGGGTCGGACGCGCATCGCAACGCCGGCAGCGCGCCTGCCAGCCGCAGTCATGGCAGAGGAGCACCGGAGCGAAACCGCGCCGGTTGATGAACACCAGCACCTGCTCCCCGCGGGCCAGCGTCGCCTTGATGGTCTGCAGGAGCGGATCCGAAAACCCCTCCTGGAGCTTCTGCTGGCGCAGGTCTATGAGCCGGAATGCCGGCGTTGACGCACCTGCTGCGCGGGTCTTCAGCTCCAGGAGTTCATAACGGCCCTGGCGGGCATTGGCGAGCGTCTCCAGCGAGGGTGTCGCCGAGCCCAGTACGACCGGCACGTTTTCCAGTTGCGCCCGGCGAACGGCAAGGTCGCGGGCGTGGTAGCGAAAGCCGTCCTGCTGCTTGAAAGAGAGATCATGCTCTTCATCGACGATGATGAGTCCCGGTCGTGCCAGCGGCGTAAACACGGCCGAGCGTGTGCCGATGACGATGCCGGCTTGGCCGGCACGGGCTGCCCGCCAGGCCTCCAGCCGTTCACGCTCGTTGCGACCGGAGTGCAGCACGGCAATCTCGGTCTGGAAGCGGGCGCGGAAACGCGCCACGGTCTGCGGCGCCAGTCCGATTTCCGGCACCAGGACCAGCGCCTGCTCGCCACGCTCGAGAGCTGCGGCAATTGCCTGCAGGTAAATCTCGGTCTTGCCCGATCCGGTGATGCCGAACAGCAGGAAGGGCCGGAACTGTCCGGAATGGGTGCTGATTGCCGCGAGTGCGCTCCGCTGTTCGCTGCTTAGTGCATGGTGGGGCTCACGCAACAGCCCTCCCGGTGCCTTGACGGGCTCCGCCGGTGTCAGCGTGATGCATTCAGCCAGCCCTTTCTTCTGCAGTGCGAGCAGGATGGGACGTTCGATGCCCAGGCTGGCCAGCAGCGGAGGGATCAGGCCGTCGGGATGCTCGCGCAGCTTGAGCAGCGCTTCGATCTGCTTGGGCGCGCGACGGATGGCGCCGTCGAGCGGGTAGAGCTCGCCCAGTCGCGTTAGGCGCCAGCGCAGTTCTCCCGGAGAGGTCAGCGGCTCGCCCTGGCGCAGCAGCACCGGCAGGGCCGTGTCGAATACTTCGCCGAGAGGATGGTGATAATAGCCGGCGGCCCACTGACAGAGCTGGAAGAGGCTGGGGGGCAGGACGGACTCTTCATCGAGTGCCTCGCTGGCCACGCGCAGTTTTTCCTCCGGTACTTCGGTCGTGGTGCTGAGTCCCAGGCATATGCCGATCTGCTCCTGGCGACCGAAAGGAACCCGCACGCGCGCGCCTACCGGCGGCGGATCGATTTTCGCAGGCAGGAGGTAGTCGAAGTTCTGGCGCAGGGGGGAGGGCAGCGCCAACTGCAGGTAGCGGCGATTCATGGGGGTAGGGTAGGGGCTAACAGTCCGTCGAACAAACGGTTGCGGCAGGGAAACGCCGGTTGGGCCCGGTTGCCCGGGTCTTGGTCGTCGAAAGTCCTTCTGCTAGCATTCGCGGCCTTGTTGCGCCCGGCTCCGGCGAAGCGACTGTCGGGGTGGGCCAAGAGAGTGTGCGCATCGTTCCTGCTAGAGGGCTCTTCGGGCCGACGCAGGGGGGCGATGCTCCATTACCATTCTCTGGAGAGTGCCATGAAAGCCGATATTCATCCGAAGTACGAAGAAATTACCGCCACCTGTTCCTGCGGCAACGTCATCAAGACCCGCTCCACCCTGGCCAAGGACATCCATCTGGACGTCTGCGGTGCCTGCCACCCGTTCTACACGGGCACGCAGAAGGTGGTGGACACCGGTGGCCGCATCGACAAGTTCAAGCAGCGCTTCGGCGGCCGCAGTTTCAAGAAGGCCTGAAGCCCGCAGCATCAGCAAAAAGCCCGGCAATGCCGGGCTTTTTGTTTGGCGCCGGATTCAGAAAATCTCTTCCGGCGCGACTTGTGGCGTTCCTGCCCCGCTTTCCGTTGCAGCTTCGGGAATCTGCGAGACCTTCTCGGACTGGATCCATTCCGTGTAGCCGCGCGGGTCACCCTCGGCGGCACGCAAGCCGGTGTCCAGGTTGAGGCGTACAGCGGTCAGGCCGGTAGGTGGCGTCGGTTCGTATAGCGGTACGCCTTTGAGCGCCGGACCCATGAAGGCATTCCACAACGGAAGCGCGGCATAGCCGCCGAACTCCACGCGGCCAAGGGTTTGCGGCTGGTCGAAGCCCAGCCACGTCACCGCTACCAGCCGGCCGCCGAAACCGGCGAACCAGGCATCCTTGGCATCGTTGGTCGTGCCGGTCTTGCCGGCCAGGTCGCTACGGCCCAGTGCCAGTGCGGCCCGGCCCGTACCACGCACAACCACGTCGCGCAGGATGGACTGCATCTGGAAGGCGGCACGTGCACTCATGATACGAGGTGCCACCGGATGGTCCGGCACGAACGGCATGGGGGCTGCGGGCGCTTCCGTCGTGGTTACTTCCCCGCCTTCGCCGGAAATCTCGGCCGGTACCGGGTCGGGAGCCGGGCCGCTCTCGCACTGGCGACAGACTTTCTCTGGGTTTGCCTGGAACAGGATCTTGCCGGATTTGTCGACGACCTTGCCGACATACCAAGGCGTCACGTGGAAACCGCCATTGGCCAGGCTGGCATAAGCGGTTGCCATCTGGACTGGCAGCACTTCGGCCGCACCCAGTGCGAGGGTGAGGTTCTCCGGCATCTTCTCTTCCGGAAAGCCGAAACGTGCCAGGTAATTGCTGGCGGTTCCGATGCCGACTGCCTGCAGCAGACGGATGGAAACCAGGTTGCGTGACATGTAAAGGGCGCGTCGCAAAGTGACAGGGCCCAGGAATTCGCCATCGGAGTTGCCCGGCTGCCACAGCTTGTCGCCCATCTCGAAAGTCAGCGGCGAGTCATTGACCAGGCTGGACGGCAGGTAGCCGTGCTCCAGGGCGGCGGCATAGACGAAGGGCTTCATGGTCGATCCTGCCTGACGCCAGCCCTGCAGGGAGCGGTTGAACTTGCTTTCGGTGTAGTCGAAGCCGCCGACGATGGCTTCGACGGCCCCGCTCTC
>JAJNDL010000160.1 GCA_021156385.1 Moraxellaceae bacterium
TCATCGGCCAGCGCGCCCGCACCGTGATGCCCAGCCCCTCCTTTTCACCTGCCAGCAGACGCTGGCACCCGGCGAAGGCGATCATGGCGCCGTTGTCGGTGCAGAACGGCAGGGCCGGATAGAAGACCTCGGCCTTGCGTCGCGCCGCCATCTCGGCAAGCTGCGTGCGCAGCAACCGGTTGGCGCTGACGCCCCCTGCCACCACCAGCCGCTTCACGCCCGTTTCCCTCAGCGCGCGCTCGCACTTGCGGGCCAGCGTATCGACCGCTGCAGCCTGGAAGCTCGCCGCGATGTCGGCCGGCTTCTTTTCATAGTCGGCGGTCGTGTTGAGCGCGTTCAGCACCGAGGTCTTGAGGCCGCTGAAGGAGAAATCGAGGCCGGGGCGGTCCAGCATGGGCCGCGGAAACCCGAAACGCTCCGGATCGCCGGACTCGGCCAGCCTCGCCACGGCCGGTCCGCCGGGATAGTCCAGCCGCAGCATCTTGGCGACCTTGTCGAAGGCCTCGCCGGCGGCATCGTCGATGGATTCGCCGAGGAGCTGGTAGCGGCCGATGCCGTCCACCCGCATCAACTGCGTATGGCCGCCGGAGACCAGCAGGGCAATGAAGGGAAAGGCTGGCGGGTTCGCCTCCAGCATGGGCGCCAGCAGGTGGCCCTCCATGTGATGGACGCCGACGGCCGGAATGCCCTGGGCCCAGGCCAGGGTCCGTCCGAAGACCGCCCCGACCATGAGGGCGCCGGCCAGGCCGGGACCGGCGGTATAGGCCACGCCGTCGAGTTCCTCGAGGGTGCTGTCGGCCGCGGCCAGCAGCTCGCGCAATAAAGGGATGAGCTTGCGCACGTGGTCGCGGGAGGCGAGCTCGGGCACGACGCCGCCATAGTCGGCGTGCAGGTCGATCTGGCTGTAAAGCCTGTGTGCCAGCAGCCCGCGTTCGCTGTCGTAGACGGCGACACCGGTTTCGTCACAAGAGGTTTCGATGCCCAGTACGCGCATGACAATCCGGGGGTAAAAGGGAAGGCGGGCATCTTAGCGGTCCCGGAAAGACAGGGCCAGAAGGGGTTGGCAGGGCAAAGCGGAGTGGCTAGAATCGCTGCCCTCGTCCGGGGCCCCGTCCCACCGGGCCCCAACCGAATCGATTTTGAGGTGAGCTGCATGCCGGCCGTGAAAGTTAAAGAAGGCGAACCGTTTGACGTTGCCCTGCGTCGCTTCAAGCGCTCCTGCGAAAAGGCCGGTGTCCTGGCCGATGTGCGCAAGCGCGAGTTCTACGAAAAGCCGACCCAGGAACGCAAGCGCAAGGCCGCGGCCGCTGTGAAGCGCCACGCCAAGAAGGTCGCCCGCGAGAACATGAAGACGACCCGCCTGTACTGATTCAGTCAGCGGTTCGCAGGGGCTGCCAAGGCAGCCCGCCCCGAAGCGGCACCACCAGGTGCCGCTTCGCATTTCTGGACCACAATAATTCCATCAAGCCACAACCCGGAGGTGCGCCATGTCCGAACTCAAAGCCAAGCTGACCGAAGCCATGAAGGACGCCATGCGGGCCCAGGACAAGGACCGCCTCGGCGTGATCCGCATGGCCACCGCCGCCCTCAAGCAGATCGAGGTCGACGAACGTGTCGAGCTGGACGATGCCCGCGTCCTCGCCACCCTGGAGAAGCTGATCAAGTCGCGCCGCGAATCCGCCACGGCCTTCGAAGCCGGTGGCCGCCCCGAGCTCGCCGCCAAGGAAAACGCCGAGATCGTGGTGCTGCAGTCCTTCCTGCCGGCCCAGCTCTCCGAGGCCGAGATCGATGCCCTGGTTGCCGAAGCCATCACCGAAACCGGCGCGACCTCGGCGCGCGACATGGGCAAGGTCATGAACATCCTGCGCCCGAAGCTGGCCGGCCGTGCCGACACCGGCGCCGTCTCGCAGAAAGTGAAGGCCCGCCTGGGCTGATGCACCGGCTGTGACCTGCCGGGCCGTACGGAATTTCGGCCCGGCAATCCCGCCGGCCGGCCCGTGCTGTCAGCCGTCCGGCTTATCCCCGCTTAACCCCAGCTTATCGACAGGGCTGTGCCTTTGTAGCTCAGCAATTCGCCGCTAGACTTTCACCCGAGCCGAGCCATGCCGCCCGCGGGCGCTTTGGTCGGCCGGCGCCTACGACAACAACGATCCGGGCGCCTTCGTGCGACACCGCGGCAGCAGGGGCTTACGATGGCTTATGGGCGCATTCCCGAAACCTTCATCGACGACGTCCTGCTCAGAACGGACATCGTCGACCTCATCGACTCACGGGTAAAGCTCAAGAAAGCCGGCAAGAACTACAGCGCCTGCTGCCCTTTCCACCGCGAGAAAACCCCCTCCTTCACCGTCAGCCGCGAAAAGCAGTTCTATTACTGCTTCGGCTGCGGCGCTTCCGGCAATGCCGTCAGCTTCGTGATGGAGTACGACCACAAGGGCTTCCTGGATGCCCTGCGCGACCTGGCCGGGCGGGTCGGCCTCGAGGTGCCCGACACGAGGGATCCCGACGCCCCCCCGCGCGAGTCCCACCAGGGTCTCTACGACACGCTGGAGGCCGCAGCCAAGTACTTCGAACAGCAACTGCGCACGCACCGCGACAAACAGAAGGCGGTCGGCTATTTCAAGAAGCGCGGCCTGACCGGCGAGATCGCCAAGCACTACCGCCTGGGCTACGCCCCGGCGGGCTGGGACAACCTGCTGGGCGCGCTCGGCAAGCCGGACGATGCCCGCCAGGCCCTGCTCGCGACCGGCCTCGTCATCAAGCGCGAGGAGTCGAACCGCGTCTACGACGCCATGCGCGACCGCGTGATCTTCCCCATCCGCGACTTCCGCGGCCGCGTCATCGCCTTCGGTGGGCGCGTGCTCACCGACGAAAAGCCCAAGTACCTGAACTCGCCGGAATCGCCCGTTTTCCACAAGGGCCAGGAACTCTACGGCCTGTTCGAGGCGCGCCAGGCGCCCGGCAAGCTGGAGCGGGTGATCGTGGTCGAAGGCTATATGGACGTGGTCGCCCTGGCGCAGTACGGCATCACCTATGCCGTGGCCACGCTGGGCACCGCCACCAGCACGACGCATATCGAGCGCCTTTTCCGCCTGGTGCCGGAGATCGTGTTCTGCTTCGACGGCGACGCCGCCGGCCTCAAGGCCGCCTGGCGCGCGCTCGAATCCGCCCTGCCTGCCCTGCAGGACGGCAAGAGTGCCAGCTTCCTCTTCCTGCCGGCCGATGAAGATCCGGACACCCTTGTCCGCAAGGAAGGGAAGGACCGCTTCGTCGACCGCATGCGCAACGAAGCCGAGCCACTGGCCGACTTCATGATCCGCCATCTTTCCGAAGGCCTGCGACTGGAGAGCCTGGAGGGGCGCAGCCGTCTCGCCATGCTGGCCAAGCCGCTGATCGCCACCCTGCCGGACGGTCTCTACCGCGAAATGCTGCTCGGCCGCCTGGCCGAGGTAACCCGGCTGGAAACCGACATGCTGCGCGCCGCCGTGCTGGAGACCGCCCCCCTGCCGGCACAGCGGAGCAGCGAACCCCCGCGCCCGGCTCCGGCACCGGAGCCGGAAACACCCCGGCGGCCGCAGGCCCGCTCGCCCATCCAGCGCCAACCCCGTCCCATCCAGCAGATCCAGACGGTCAGCCTGGAGGCGCGCGCCGTACGTCTCCTCCTGCAGGACCCCAAGCAGGCCATCCTGACCCATGCCGGCGAACTGCTGGAGTGGGGGCTGGACCGCGACTCGCTACTTGTCCAGCTGATCGAACTCCTGCAGGCCCGCCCCGGAATCAGTACCCCGGCCCTGCTCGGCGTCTGGCAGGGTACCGAGCAGGGCGAAGAGCTGGGGGAGCTGGCCGCCAGCGAGTTCCTCACACCAAGCGAGGGCGTGGACCGGGAGTTCAAGGACGTGCTGCGCGGCCTGCAACTGGCCGCCAAGGAGGCGCAGTTGCAGGCCGCGACCGAGCTGGAGGCCATTGCCCGCCTCAAGCTCGAGGTCGAGCAGCTGAAGCGCAGCCTAGTCCAAAAGTTGGAGTAGCCGTTTGAAAATCAGCGGGATAGCCCCATATACCCCGCCTACCACACCGATAATCGCGCTGGCTGGCCCCCGGGCCCGCCGCTATAATCGCGCGCTTGCCTTCCACTGCCGTTTCCTACGAGGCGCCTGATGAGCACCGACAAAGAGAAACAGAAATCCCAGCTGAAAGAACTCATTGCCAAGGGCAAGGAGCAGGGATATCTCACTTATGCCGAGGTGAACGACCACCTCCCCGAGTCCGTCACCGAGACGGAACAGATCGAAGACATCATCCAGATGCTCAACGACCTCGGCATCCCCGTGCACGAACGCGCTCCGGAAGCGGATGAGCTCCTGCTCGAAGAAGCCAACGAAGCCGCGGCCGACGACGAAGTCGCCACCGAAGAAGCCGCTGCCGTGCTCGCTTCCGTGGAAAACGAACCCGGCCGCACCACCGACCCCGTGCGCATGTACATGCGCGAGATGGGCACCGTCGAGCTGCTGACGCGCGAAGGCGAAATCGCCATCGCCAAGCGCATCGGCATCCGCGAAGTTCTCAACGCCATGACGTTCTGGCCGGGTGCCGTCGCGGGCGTGATCGAGGAGTTCGACAAGTTCGAAGCCGGTGAGCGCCGCCTCGCCGACATCATTGCCGGCTACCTGGACCCGGACGACGACGGCAATGCCGCCGTGCCGCCGGAAGTCGACGATGAAACCGCTCTCGCCGCACTGGCCGGCAAGGGCAAGCCCGGCGCCAAGGCCGCTGCCGCCGAGGAAGTCGAGGAAGAAGAAGCCGAAGGCGACGACGACGAAGAGGAAGGTGATGGCGGCCTCGACCCCGTGCTCGCTGCCGAGCGCTTCAACAACCTGAAGAAGTGCTACCAGAAAACCCAGCAGGCGCTGAAGAAATACGGCCCCGAGAGCAAGGCCTTCCAGAAGAACGTGGAAGAGCTGGCCGAACAGTTCACCATCTTCAAGCTGACGCCGCGCATCTTCGAAGGCATCGGCAACCAGATCCGCGGCGTGCAGGATGACATCCGCTCCCAGGAACGCGCCGTCATGGCCTCCTGCGTCAAGCGCGCACGCATGGACCGCAAGCACTTCATCGAAAACTTCCCCGGCAACGAAACCAATCTTGAGTGGCTCGACAAGCAGATCGCCACCAAGAAGCCGTTCGCCAAGGGCCTCGACCAGTTCCGCGACGACATCCTGCGCTCGCAGCGTCGCCTGCTCGCGATCGAAGACGAAGTCGGCCTCAGCATCGCCGACATCAAGGAAATCAACCGCCGCATGTCCATCGGCGAGGCCAAGGCCCGCCGCGCCAAGAAGGAGATGGTCGAGGCCAACCTGCGTCTCGTGATCTCCATCGCCAAGAAGTACACCAACCGCGGCCTGCAGTTCCTCGACCTCATCCAGGAAGGCAACATCGGCCTGATGAAGGCCGTCGACAAGTTCGAATAC
>JAJNDL010000161.1 GCA_021156385.1 Moraxellaceae bacterium
AGTCTTCCCGGTCCACGCACGAAGCCGTTGAGGAATATGCAGAGCCGCATAGTACAGAGCTGATTTTTTTCCAGATCCAAATACAAAAAGCATCCGCACCCGATAACGTTCTGCAAAAGGATGTTTACGTTAACGCTGGCTATTGAAACTCACTGTGACGCAACTCGCCACAAAATCGAATTCTTGAAAAATAAGCTCTACATATCTCGCTTGCCACGGCTGAGCTGCCTCCAGATACTCCCTCCACGTAGAAAGCACTGGTTGTCATAAAAAAGGATTTTCAAGGACAGACAACTTCTGTGCGTTGTGAAGTTGGACTTTTTCGGGAGCCTTTACGGTTTGCCCGTCTAATTCCAGAAATGAGACTCCGGTCGCCTGACTCATTCCGAGACAGAGCCTTGCATGGCCGGCGTTATCGCAGAGACGTCTAAGCACAGACCCTGTGAAAACTTGCCTCTATTTGAGGCACCTAGCGTCTGAATTCAAACGCTGAATTCTTATGACATTCCTTAAACATTTTCTAAATAGAAAATTTCGCGAGTACCCTTAATGAAGTTTTCCACTTTACGAAATGCGTTTATTGCAGCGCTGGCTATCAATGCTCCCCTTACTTACGCCGGCGTGACCCTGACTGCCGACGGCACCACCGATACCTACTCGCTGATCAAGAGCAAGCTCAACAGCGAAATCGAAGCCCCGGACTGTGCCCACCCCGATTTCGGCAAGCACATCACTCAGGAAAAAGACGCCACCCTCGGCAAGGCCGTGTTCGCCTTCCACGTGCACGTCACCCCCGACAACGACCGCTGCCTGAAGTCCGACCGCGAGCGCAACGAGATCAAGGTCGACGCCAACTCCCCGGCCGGCCTGCGCACCGTGCAGGGCGAAAGCATGACGTACCGCTGGAAGTTCAAGCTCGACGCCGGCTTCCAAGCCTCGCCCTACTTCTCCCACCTGCACCAGATCAAGCCGGTGGGCGGCGACGACGACATGCCGCTGATCAGCTTCATCGCGCGCAACTCGAACTTCGAGCTCAGCCACTACAACGCGTCCAACTCGCACTCCGTGCTGAAGTCGGCGCCGCTGGCCGGCTTCAAGGGTCAGTGGGTCGAAGTCACGGAAACGCTGACCGCGGGCAAGCCCGGCAAGTACGGCGTGACCATCAAGCGCCTCTCCGACGGCGCCACGCTGCTCAGCCACAGCACCACCAGCATCGACATGTGGCGTTCCGGCGTGCAGTACCTGCGTCCGAAGTGGGGCCTGTACCGCAGCCTGCAGAACAAGAGCTACCTGCGTGACGAGAAGGTGCTGTTCGATGCCTTCTGTATCGCCAAGGGCAGCGAGACCTGCGGCGGCACGACGACCACGCCGACGCCGACCCCCACGCCGGCACCCACGGCCCCGACCGGCACCATCGCCAAGATCGCCGTGACGGGTACGGCCGTGACCGCCAGCGGTAACGATGGCAACCTGCCGGTCAACACGCTTGACGCTCAGCTCACGACGCGCTGGGCCGCCCAGGGCGACGGCCAGTGGATCCAGTACGACCTGCAGGCGGCGCGCATGGTCGGCTACGTGAAGCTTGCCTGGCACAACGGCAGCTCGCGCAAGGCCAAGTTCGACGTGCAGGTGTCCGGCGACGGCAAGACTTTCACCACCGTCTACAGTGGCCAGAGCAGCGGCACCACGACGGCGCTGGAAAAGGTCGACTTCACCGACGTCAGCGCCCGTTACGTGCGCATCGTCGGCCACGGCAACACCAGCAACACCTGGAACAGCATCACCGAGACCGAAGTCTACGGACAGTAAGAACCGGAGCACCGGAGGCGGCGGCTGCCGCCCCCGGGAATCCGCAAAAAGAAGAGAGCAGAGCGAGCCGCGCTCCAAGCGGCAGGGACTTGAACCCTTTTCAGGATGAAGTTTCCGGAAACTTCCGCAGGGCCACCTTGGGTGGCCCTTTTTCTTGCCACGGAAACTCCGTCGGCCTGCAGTGACCAACCCCCGCCATGAGACGCCGGCGGCGTTGTCGTTCCCGCATTCAGCGCGCCAGCCAGTCGCCCGAGCCGACCTCGGTCAGCCCCTGCACCGGCAGCCGGTACCAGTAAGCCCAGACCGTCACACGTTCGCCATCTTCGCGCTCCACGCTGCAGAGACGTCGTTCGTACTCGTCGTCCGCCTGCCGGCGAATGCCTTCGAAGGCATCGAGTGCGGGCCAGGCCGCGACGGGATCGCGCAGCATGAAGAGATCGCCGCGCACCCGCCCCGTCCCGCCCGTCATGCCCGGATACCAGTCGACACGGTAGAGCGCCGCCTGCGGCATCCAGGCCGCGCCCGCATGCATGCCCTGCTCCGCCAGCCAGCGGCCCATGGCATGGCCCGCGCCGGGACGCAGCGAACCGTAGACGAAAAGGAGAGCGGATTCGTTCATGACCCGACCTTATAGGCAAGTACGGTGGCGAGGGTTAGCATCGACCGAAAGGGGATTGCGCGTGCATACCATGCCCGACAACGGATTCGCCAGCCCGCATCGCCACCGCCGTGCCTCGGCCGCCGAGCGCCTGCTCGCGCACCAGGCCTTCTCGCGCGCGGCCGGCGCGCCCCTCATCGGCCGCAACAGCCTGCGCCTGCTGCGCGACTCGCGCGAGAACTATCCGGCCTGGCTCACCGCGATCCGCGGCGCTTCGCAGAGCATCCACTTCGAGAACTACATCATCCAGGACGACCGCATCGGCCGCGAGTTCGTCAACGCGCTCGCCGAGCGCGCCGCCGCCGGCGTGAAGGTGCGCCTGCTCTACGACTGGCTGGGCAGCTTCACCAGCCGCGCCCGCCTGTTCGCGCCGCTGCGCGAAGCCGGCGGCGAAGTGCGCGCCTTCAATCCCCTGCGCGTCGACAGCCCCTTCGGCTGGCTCGCGCGCGACCACCGCAAGAGCCTCGTCGTCGACGGCCGCATCGGCTACGTCAGCGGCCTCTGCGTCAGCGCCCGCTGGCTCGGCCATCCCGCGCGCGACATCGGCCCCTGGCGCGACACCGGCGTGGAGGTGCGCGGCCCCGCCGTCGCCGATATCCTCGTCGCCTTCGCGCAGACCTGGGGCCTCTGCGGCGCGCCGCTGCCGCCGGAGGAAATCCCGCTTTCGGAAAACGTGCCGGGCGCCGGCACGACGCTGTTGCGCGTCATCGCCAGCAGCCCCTACACCAGCGGCATCTACCGCCTCGACCAGATGATCGCGGCCCTGGCGCAGGAGTCGCTCTGGCTGACCGACGCCTACTTCGTCGGCCTGCCGCCCTATGTGCAGGCGCTCTGCGCCGCCGCGCAGGACGATGTCGACGTGCGCCTGCTGGTGCCCTCCACCAGCGACATCCCGCTGGTGTCGATGTTCTCGCGCGCCGGCTACCGGCCGCTGCTGGAGGCCGGCGTGCGCGTCTTCGAATGGAACGGCTCCATGCTGCATGCCAAGAGCGCGGTGGCCGACGGGCGCTGGGCGCGCGTCGGCTCCAGCAACCTCAACATCGCCAGCTGGCTCGGCAACTTCGAACTCGACATCGCCGTCGAGGACGAGGGGTTCGCGCAGGAGATGGAGTCGATGTACCTGCAGGACCTCGAGCAGGCCACCGAGATCGTGCTCGCCGAGCACCGCATCACGCCGCGCCGGCACCGCACGCGCCAGCGCCGTCTGCGCCGCGGCACCACCAGCGTCGCCGCCGCCATGCGCCTCGGCCACACGGTGGCGGCAGCGGTGCAGCAGAAGCGCGTGCTGGGCGGCGTCGAGGCGCTGGCGCTGCTGATCGTGAGCCTGCTCCTGCTGGCGGTCGCCACGCTCGGCCTGACGCGACCGGAAATCCTCGCCATCCCCATCGCGGCCGGCAGCCTGTGGCTGGGCAGCGTGCTGCTGCTGCGCGCCTGGCGACTGTCGCGGCGACGCCCGCCCGGCACGGACGACACCCTGCCCGGTGAGCGCGGCAACGACACACCGCGCAGCGATTGACTCGCCGGGGTCATCCAGTATGCTTGCCGCGCCCTGCGCCAGCAGGTGCACGTCCGCCCAGCGGACGCAACAGGCCGGGGCCTCCGCAGGGAGGCGCCGGTACGGATCAGGAGGCGTGGCCGAGTGGTTTAAGGCACCGGTCTTGAAAACCGGCGAGGGTTCCGCCCTCCGTGAGTTCGAATCTCACCGCCTCCGCCATATTTATAATAAAATCAATAACTTAATATATAAAATAATTTTTCCCACGAAGAAACCCGCAATTATTCACCCACTGTGAAATTAAAAATCCTTTTAAGTACTCGAAGAGCAGCGCCGTGAGAAATCCCAAAGAATCTATTACTGGCGCAGAAGCAGCGGATTAAAAGTCCGTCGGTTCAATTGTCCAAGGCGCTCATGATTGCCCGGGCTCCCAGAACAGCTCCGATATTGCCGCGCGGCTGCAGTCATCCACCTTTACACCCTCCGCCTCAAGTCCTCGCTGCTGATCCACTTCGGTACCCCGTCCGCGCGGGCACAGCGTAAGACCGCGAATGCTGACGACCCGATGCGTCGGCAGTTTCGCGAAGCCTATCTTCATGATTGGCCTTCCGGGGGCTTTAGCAACAAGCGGTGGTGTTCATCCACCTAGCTGTAATGCAGGGTGTAAGGAAAGTTTGCTGGGATCTCGTGCGTTGCGTCATCCGCGCTTGGCGCGCCCTGTGTCGGCCTGATCAAGCCCTTGCGTCAAGCCGTTGGCTCGCCCATCACGAGCAGCACAATGGCAAAATCATGCAGCAAGCTCTTAGCTAGGTTTCACCCTCATCAATGAGC